>CANMFV010000022.1 GCA_947496835.1 Flavobacteriales bacterium
CGATTTCACACGAAAATCCCCAAGTTTTGTGCTTCTCCCTGGAACTATTTTAAACTTAACTTTGGCGGAAAGGATTAAATCCGTCAAGTATTCCGTGAACGCTTCTGGAGCGAAACGGTTTAAGGTTTCAATAAAATGATCTCGTTTTGAAATTGACACAAACAAAGTTAAAAACAAAATGAAAGCAAAATCACCTTACACCACCTTAGAAAATATCCTTAACTTAGCTTCGTGAAATTATTGCAGAATATAGGAAAGTACACATTGATGTTGACCATGGTTTTTACAAAACCAAAGAAATGGAAGATATTCTTTTCGCGCTTGATTAATGAGCTCGATAACATCGGTATTAGTTCGTTACCGATCGTTGGATTGATGTCTACTTTTATTGGAGGTGTAATTGCCCTGCAAACGGCATCGAACATGTCGAATCCCTTACTTCCAAAGTATACTGTTGGTTACATTACACAATCAAGTACCATTCTGGAATTTTCCCCAACCATTATTTCCCTGATTCTTGCTGGAAAAGTTGGTTCTAATGTCGCATCTGAAATTGGCACTATGCGTGTCACTGAGCAAATCGATGCCCTCGAGATTATGGGCGTAAATTCCCTAAATCACCTCGTTTTACCGAAAGTGATGGCGGCAATCTTGTTTTTTCCAATTTTGATTATATTTTCGATGGCCTTGAGTATGTTAGGTGGTTGGATGTCACTCATGATTTCTGATCTAACCACAACGGAGACATATGTTTTAGGATTACGCGCATTCTTCAATCCATTTCACATTACCTATGCTTTAACAAAAACAGTCGTTTTTGGATTTCTAATCGTTTCGATTTCCTCATTTTATGGATATTACGTTAAAGGAGGTTCCATCAATGTTGGACTCTCTTCAACTCAAGCCGTTGTAAGTAGCAGCATTGCAATTCTTATTGCAAACTTCATTTTGACTCAATTATTGCTATTGTCATGATTGAAGTGAAGCATGTAAATAAGTCCTTCAATGGACAGCAGGTTCTATTTGACATAAACCATCAATTCGAAAAGGGAAAAGTTAACCTCATTATTGGTCAGTCTGGTCAAGGGAAATCTGTTTTGGCGAAATGTATGGTCGGACTTTACGAAGTAGATGATGGTCAAATTTTATTTGATGATCGAGATTTTACGCAAATGGAACATTTCGATCGAAGTAAAATTCGTGAAGAAATCGGCATGCTGTTCCAAGGTGTTGCATTATTTGACTCCCTTACTGTAGAAGAAAACATCATGTTTCCTTTAACGATGTTCACAAACATGACGAAAGGAGAAATGCAAAAACGTGTTGATTTTTGTTTAGACCGTGTCAACTTAAGCGGAAGAAACAAATTGTTCCCTGCGGAGTGCAGTGGTGGGATGCAAAAACGCATTGGAATTGCGCGAGCGATTTCGATGAATCCAAAATACCTGTTTTGTGATGAACCAAATTCTGGTTTAGATCCAAAAACGTCGATTGTTATTGATGGATTAATCAAAGATATTACTGCTGAATTCGATATGACTACTATTGTGATCACCCACGATATGAATAGTGTGATTGAAATAGGACAAAACATCCTTTTCATTCATCAAGGCAAGAAGTGGTGGAGTGGAGATAAAGATTCCATCATCACCACAGATAATCCTGAAATTCTAAGTTTTGTATTTGCATCTGAATTTATGAAGGAAATTCGATCCATCATGCAGGAAAAAAGAACATAATTTTCTCTTGACACTTTCATTTTAAAAAATTAACTTTATCTTTGCACCCCATCATGAGAGAAATTTCATAGGGCGCGGGAATACGATTCCGATGTTTTATTAGAATTGCGGATGTGGTGAAATTGGTAGACACGCCAGACTTAGGATCTGGTGCCGAGAGGTATGCGGGTTCGAGTCCCTCCATCCGCACAAAAGGTCTCGTTGATAACGAGGCCTTTTTTTTTAACATAAATTGATAAAAAACACAACAAAATGAACATTACTCGTCAAGAAGTAGATGCACAGAATGCTGTACTTAAAGTGAACATTGCTCCAGCTGATTACCAAGGAAAAGTGAAAGCTTCTTTGGAGAAATATAGAAAAACTGCTAAAATCCCAGGTTTTCGCCCAGGGAATATTCCAATGGCACTTATCCAAAAACAAGTTGGAAGATCCGTTTTAGCGGAAGAGTTAAATAAGTTGACGAATGACGCTTTGTACAGATATATTTTGGATGAGAAATTGGAAATCCTAGGTAATCCAATCCCGAAAGCAGATGAAGGAATGACAGGAAGTTTCGAACAACCTGAAAATTTTGAATTTTCCTTTGAAATTGGTTACAGCCCATCTTTTGAATTACCGATTAATCCAAAATCAAAATTCGATTATGCAACCGTTAAAATAGACAAAGACTTAATTAATAAGCAAGTAGAAGATTTACGTCGTCGTTACGGAAAACTCGTTTCTTCTGATTCAGTAGGTGACAAGGATATGGTCATGGGTAAATTCGAGGAAAGAGAAGCTGATGGTTCTTTGAAAACAGACGGAATCAGTCACTCATCTACTATTTCAATGGAATTCCTTGAGAATAAAACGGGAATCAAGGCTTTGAAAGGAAAGAAAGTGAATGAGGTTGTTGAGTTGGATCCGAAAAATGTTTCCAAAGACGACAAAGATTGCGCGTCCTTATTAGGAATTTCGGAAGATCAAGTTGCAGACCTGACTTCGAATTTTCAATTTACTATTGCAGACGTGAAACGCATGGAAATGGCGGATTTAAACGAGGAATTATATACTAAGTTATTCGCAGAGGAAGTTAAGACGGAAGAAGAACTTCACGCGCGTATTTCCATCGATCTTACACGTATGTTTGCGGAGGATACAGACCGTATCTTCACTCGAAATGTGTATAATCATTTAGTGAACGAAACAAAAATGATTTTCCCTGAAACGTTCTTGAAAAGATGGATTCAAGTCTCTTCGGAGAAACCGGTTACAGAAGATGAAATCGAAGCAGAGTTTGATGCTTACTTGAAATCATTGAAGTGGCAGTTGATTCAAACGCGTATTTTCAAAGACAATAACATTCAATTGACAAACCAAGAAGTGATGGATTACACGAAAGGATTATTGGTTGGTAATTACGCACAATATGGTTTGCCAGCTCCGGATGATCAAGAATTAACAGAAACGGCTGCACGTTTGTTGCAAAACAAAGAACAGGCCAATGGAATCTACGATCGATTGGCTGAACAAAAACTGACAGACTTCTTCAAAACGACAGTGAACTTGGTGAAAAAAGAAGTGAAATACGATGACTTTATTAAATTGGCATCTGCGCAATAAACGTAAAAGTTTCGAATGATATTAAAGGGTTGAATGTTTATTCAGTCCTTTAATATTTCCAATCTAAAACCTGGAGCTGCTTGAGTTTTTTTGTTTGTCCAAATACAAATTGAATACTTCTCGCAAGTGCTTCAATGCTTTGCATCTTGGCAGTTCTATTCGAACATAAAGCAATGATTTCACGTGCAGGTGAAGCTGACATGTCACGGATGGTTTTAATTCCAGCTTGTTGTATTTTAGTCAGCGGAAAATTACCTGGAATCAATGTGTAGCCACCATGACGGTCCACCATTTCCATAATAAGCGGAATGTTTCCACCTTCGTAATTCCACTCGTTTTCATTTAACGTTTTTTTCAATTGGCAAAAATGAATCATTTGCGTTCGAAGGCAATTCCCTTGATTTAAAAGCCAAGGATGCATTTGTTGTAAGTCGGATAAGGACAGGGTTTCTGCGCTTACTTCGGGAGCATAAACAAATATTTCCTCTTGAAATAGAGGGATACTTCGTAGGCGTTGATCCATGTGTGGACCAGCAATAATTCCCAAATCAATTTCTTTTCGATCCATTGCTTCCAATACTTCCGTCGTCTTCATTTCGTGAATACTCAATTTGATTTTATCAAACGTTTTTTGCCATTCACCAAAAAGTGCAGGAATCAAATAACAAGCTACAGTTGGAATGATACCTAGTCGAATTTCTTCTTTCACATTTCCTTTTAATTGTTCAGATAACCACTTAATTTTTTCGTTCTCATTGAGAAGTTCGCGGAGAATAGGTAGTAACTTTTCACCAGATGGTGTCAAACTTAAGGGATTCGAATCTCGGTCAAAAACCAAATAACCGAGTTGATCCTCTGCTTTTTTGATTTGCATGGAAAGCGTTGGCTGTGTAACAAAACAGCGCTCACTAGCCCGTTGGAATTGTTGCTCTTCGCTCAGAACGACAATGTAGTGCATTTGTTGAATGGATATCATATAAATAAAATCTATGTAAATATAAAAAGTATTGAATAAATACATGGTTTATTTGAGCTTATCTTTGCCGAACAAAAAACAAAAAAGGATTTGGCTGCGATTTGGAATTTTAAGCGACTTTTTGTAGGTGGAAGAAAACCTTTTCGCCGTAACTTTGTACTAATAAATAGTAACTAATTAAATAAATTATATGTCAACATTTGTAGGAAAACAATTTCCAGACGTAACTGTCAAAGCAATCGATGAAATGGGTGATGCATTTCAAATCAATGTTCTTCAACAAGCAATCGATAACAAGAAAAAAGTGGTTTTATTCTGGTATCCAAAAGATTTCACGTTTGTTTGTCCTACGGAGATTCATGCGTTTCAAGAGGCATCTGCTGAATTCGCTAAAAGAAATACAATCGTAATTGGTGCATCTTGTGATACTGCTGAAGTACACTTTGCTTGGTTAAACACGGCAAAAGATAACGGTGGAATCGAAGGAGTGAAATTTCCAATCATCGCAGATTCAACGCGTAACTTGGCAATGGAGTTAGGTATTTTGGATTACGACATGTTCGATGAAGATTCAGTTGGTGATAACGTTCCTTACCGTGCAACATATTTGTTAGACGAAACTGGAATGGTATTCCATGAATCAATTAATCATTTCCCTGTTGGACGTAACGTACAAGAGTACATTCGTTTGATTGATGCATTTACACATGTTCAACAACATGGTGAGGTTTGTCCAGCAAACTGGGAAGAAGGAAAAGACGCAATGAATGCTACGCGCAACGGTGTTGCAGATTACTTAAGCAAACACTAATTAATCATGTTTACTGAATTAACGGAAGATCATTTGGATCAACTTTTGGCAAAGAACCCAAAAGTTATGGTGCAGTATGGAGCGACGTGGTGCGGGAATTGCAAAATCACCAAACCAAAATTCAAACGCATGGCTGAGGAAAATGAAGGTATTGAGTTTTATTACATCGATGCAGAAAAACTTCCGAATTCACGTCAATTTGCGAATGTAAGCAACTTGCCAACTTTTGCCGGATTCGTAAATGGATCTCTCGTAAAAGAAGCGCAGGGAAATAAAATAGAAACCATTCAAGAAGTATTAAATGCGGTTACCAGTCATTAAACACATCGTCGAATTCATTGAAAACAATGATGAAGACTACGTAATTGAAACCATGGAAACACTCGAGAATTTAATCGAGGCTCCAGGAATCAAGGACGAAGAATTAGATGTAATCGGCGAGTTATTGTCGAATTATTCTGGCGCATTAGAAGTGCACAAAGACATTCAAATGGGAACAGCTAAAAGAGATGCATTGAATGCATTCATGAAGCGTGTAACCGGTTCGATAGACTAAACTTGACTAAACTTATGAAAAAGCCGACGAATTTCGTTGGCTTTTTTTGTTTCCTCGGGAAGGAATGAAGGCATTTCTTTGCTTTCGCAGATGTTCTTCTTATCTTTGCTTCATGTCAGATTTACTATCGAAATTAGAAGCGATTCACTACCGTTTTGTAGAAGTGGGAACCATGATCACCGATCCTGATATCATTTCGGATATGGAACGTTATGTGAAACTCAATAAAGAATACCGAGATTTGGAATCCTTGGATGAAATGTACAAAGCGTACAAAAATGTCCTAGAAAATTTAAGCAGTTCTAAAGCCATGTTGGAGGTGGAAACGGACCCCGAAATGCGTGAAATGGCGAAGATGGAAATTGATGAGTTAGAAAGTAAGCGTCCAATCATGGATGAAGAAATCAAAATGATGTTGATTCCAAAGGACCCCGAAGATGATAAAAATGCCATTATCGAGCTTAGAGCTGGAACCGGTGGAGATGAAGCGTGTATTTTCGTCGAAGATATTTTCCGCATGTATACCATGTATTTCAAAGAAATGGGTTGGCAATATGAAATAATCAACTCATCAGAAGGTACCGTGAAAGGATACAAAGAAATTTCCATTGATGTCGCTGGAGCAGGAATTTATGGAATGCTGAAATTTGAATCTGGCGTTCACCGTGTGCAACGTGTTCCTGAAACAGAATCTCAAGGACGTGTCCATACTTCAGCAATTACCGTTGCCGTTTTACCAGAAGCAGAAGAAGTGGATTTTAACTTAGACATGAATGATGTGCGTAAGGACACCTTCCGTGCGTCTGGAGCAGGTGGACAGCACATTAACAAAACAGAGTCAGCGATTCGATTAACACACCTTCCAACGTTGACCGTTGTTGAATGTCAAGATGGACGCTCTCAGCATAAAAACTTAGAAAAAGCCATTTCAGTTTTACGTTCGCGTTTGTATCAAGCAGAATTAGACCGCGTTCACAATGAGCGTGCTGCACAACGTAAAACACTTGTGTCGACGGGAGATAGATCTGCCAAAATTCGCACCTATAACTATCCACAAGGAAGAATCACGGATCATCGTATCAATAAAACGATGTACAACCTTAGTTCATTTATGAATGGAGATGTACAAGAAATGATTGACGCTTTGAAAATGGCGGAAAATGCAGAAAAACTGAAAGGACAGGCGCTATGACAAAACAAGAATTAATTCAACAAATTCGTTTAAAAGAATCCTTTCTATGTGTAGGATTAGATCCTGACATGGGTAAAATTCCAACTCATTTATTGGAAATGGACGATCCCATTTTTGAATTTAATAAAGCGATTATTGATGCAACCCATCCGTACGCTGTTGCATTTAAACCGAATACTGCTTTCTTTGAATGTCATGGATCTAAAGGATGGGATTCTTTGGAGAAAACAATAAATTACATCCCAAAAGAATGCATGATCATTGCCGATGCAAAACGAGGAGATATTGGAAATACATCAACGTACTACGCGAAAACCTTTTTTGAAACGCTTAAGGCGGATGCGGTGACTGTTGCTCCGTACATGGGTTCTGATAGCGTTTTGCCGTTTACGAAATTCGATGGGAAATGGGTGGTTTTATTAGCACTAACTTCGAATGAAGGAGCAAAAGACTTTCAGTTAAAAGCTGGTCAAGATGGACTTTTATTTGAAAACGTTTTGAAAACCTCGATGCAATGGGCAAGTTCTGAAAAAATGATGTTTGTGGTTGGTGCTACGAGAGCTGAGGATATTGCAGAAGTGAGGAAATTGGCTCCTGATTATTTCTTCCTTGTTCCTGGTGTAGGTGCACAAGGTGGAAGTCTAGAGGATGTAGTGAAATATGGTGCGAATAAAGAATGTGGACTATTGGTTAATTCTTCACGAGGAATTATTTATGCTTCCTCAGGATTGGATTTTGCAAACGACGCAAAAAAAGAAGCGCTGAAAATACAAAACCAAATGGCCTTGCATGTTCAGCGCTGGAACTTTTAAGAAAAGCGAATTATTTAGACGCTAAATCTGAATTTTCTGTTTGTTGAATACTTCCGTACGCATCGCAGCTAGCTGTTCGTCCAGCTCCACAAGAAGCTAAAACTAATGACACTACCGCTGCACAAATTAATAAAGTGAATTTCGTTTTCATTGGTGTTTGTTTTGTTGTTTGTGAATTCTCTAACGGGTCACATTTTATAAAGTTACAATTTTTTCAAAAAAGAGGAGTTATATCCTCATAAGTTTCGATTTTTAAGCGTGAAAAAACAACTATTTTCTGTTTTCCTGATTAGTTTTTTGCCCTTTTTTGCATTTGGGCAAAAAAAAATCGTGTTTTTTCAGGAAAATGGAATTGCGTTTCCAAGTTCGGTTGAAAAAATTTTCGAGGAACAATCTTCGAATCAAGTACAAAAAACGGTTCGATCAATTCAAATGCAAAGCATTGAAAAAGGATATTTTTTATGTAGCATACAATTATTTCAAACCTCAGATAGCAGTGATTCGTTTCTTGTTCAACTTGGTCAACGTTATAATGGATTGAATTTAAACATCAATGAGAGCGCACAAAAAATACTTCAAGGAATATTTCCATCAGAACGTGTACTTTCAAAGGAGTCAAGACAATTGAGTCCGGCAGCGTATCAAAGCTTCATGACTCGCATATTAACGTTTCATTTGGAGCATGGGTATCCATTCTGTAATGTTTACCTCAAAGAAGTTGTCACAAAACAAGATGTTATCGAAGCGGAACTAATTGTCGACCGAGGTCCATACTACGTCTGGACAGAAATACATTTAAAAAATGACCTCCCTGTTTCAACGAACACCTTACAAAGTATTATTGGAATTCGCTTGGAAGATGAATATAACGAATCACTTTTTAATTCCATCGAACAGCGCGTTTTACAAACGGGAATCTTTGCATTAAAGAAAAAATGCGAAGTGCTTTTCACGAATAAAGGAGCTGAACTTTTTGTTTATTTAGAGCGAGTAAAAGCAAGTTCAGCACAAGGAATAATTGGATTTCAACCGAATCCAGCGACCAATGCGTTAAGCTTCACGGGTGATATGAACCTTAAACTAATTAATTCGGTTAAGCACAATGAATCATTTCAATTTGCATGGAAAAGTATTCAGCCTAGAACACAAGCGCTGCAAAGTAATTTAATAGTGCCCTACTTATTCAAGTCTCCCTTTGGAGTGATTGGTGATTTTCAGTTATACAAGCGTGATTCTAGTTTTTTGGATGTCAAATCTTCTCTAGGAATTCAGTTTCAATTTCAAAATGGTTGGCAACTTCGCGCAAATTATTATTTCGTGAATTCATCTGTAATCTCACAAACGAATGCAAATCCTGTTTTTTCAAAATTAGCCAGTTTAAAAACGAATAGCTACGGTTTAGTGCTCTTTCAACGAAAACTAGATTACATTCCGAATCCAAGAAAAGGCTTTTCTGTTTACATGGAAGGACAATTAGGACAGCGAAAAATGGAACAAAATACTCAAGCCATCTGGAAGACGAATGCAACGTTTTCTTATTTTCTACCTTTGGCAGGAAGAATGACATTTCTTACGCACATTGAGTTTGATACCTATCACGCACCAAGTATTTATCAAAATGAACTCTATCGTTTTGGTGGAACAAATTCACTACGCGGATTTAATGAGGAGAGTATCTTCGCAACTACAAAAGCCATTTTAACTTTCGAATACCGTTTTCTGTTGGATAGAAATTCTGCAGTTTTTGCCTTTTTCAATCAGGGATTTTATGAAAACACCTCGGTGAGTTATGTGAAGGATCAGCCATTTGGTTTTGGTTTTGGAATTTCAGCAGGAACGAATTTGGGTATTTTTCGACTGGCGTATGCATTAGGAAAGGAATTTAATAATCCCCTTCAATTGAATGCGGGTAAAATACACATCGGATACATTTCTTATTTTTGAAACATGAAATTAATTTTTGCAAGTCACAATGCACATAAAGCGAATGAAATCCAAAGCATCCTTCCATCTTGGATTGAAATTGTGACACTTTCGGAGTTGAATTATCTAGATGAAATTCCTGAAAATGAAGCGACAATTGAAGGTAATTCTCAATTTAAAGCACGTTTTGTACAGAATAAATTTGAGCAAAACTGTTTTGCTGATGACACAGGATTAGAGATTTTTGCTTTAGATGGACGTCCAGGTGTGCATTCTGCACGTTATGCTGGGGAACATCGAGATTCGAATGACAACATGGATAAAGTGTTGTTGGAATTAGAAAGCTGCACCAATCGTTCAG
>CANMFV010000023.1 GCA_947496835.1 Flavobacteriales bacterium
GAATACCTCGAAGCGGCTAAGAATGGTGACATAGTTGAAATTGCAGATGCACTCGGAGATCAATTGTACATCCTATGCGGAACAATTTTAAGACATGGCTTACAAGATAAAATAGTCGAGGTTTTTGAAGAAATTCAACGTTCTAATATGAGTAAACTAGATGCTGATGGAAAACCAATCTATCGCGAAGATGGCAAAGTCTTAAAGTCAGATCGTTACTTTAAGCCGAACATTGCAGCAATCTTGAATAAATAGAGTTTTACACGAATTTGTTTTCATTACTTTTTCCTTTCTAAATATTTCAACTAATAAGGATACTTAGATTTGTTTCTTAAAGGTAAGTGAATGACAGATATCTCAATTTATTTCCAAGCTGTTTCAGATAATGGAAATTGGAAAGGCCAACAACTTGGCGCATATGTGATAAAAAATCAGGTTGAATTCCCTGAATTAGAAAAGAATAGTTGCGCGCTATTCTATGTTCCAGAATTTAGAGGTAGTGGCATTGATAACACAGAACGATCCACTCATTTTCGCGAAGCATTTTACAAGCTTCACAACGAACAAGATTGGAAAACTCCGATTTATGATCTTGGAGACATTCTGCCAGGAAATACGCTTGAAGATACTTATTTCGCTGTATCCAAAGTTGTGGCAGAATTAGTTAAAAACAAAATCATTCCAATTATCATTGGCGGAAGTCAAGACTTAACTGTTGCCATGTATAATGGTTATGAGTCTCTTGAACAATTGGTCAATATATGTTCGATTGATCATTCACTTGATCTCGGTTCACCAGAAGAAGAAATAAGCGCAAACGGTTTTCTAAGTCAAATTCTTTTGAAACGTCCGTGCTATTTGTTTAATCACTCGAATATTGGCTTACAAATTCCGTATGCAAGTGCTAAAGAGTTTGATTTGTTTGAAAAACTCTATTTTGACATTTGTAGACTGGGAGAGTTTAATCAAGATTTCACCAAAGCAGAACCACACATTCGAAATGCCGATATTATAAACATCGATTTTCAGTCCATTAAAGCATCCGAAACATTAAATAGCAATGGAATTCCAAATGGATTTTACGCAGAACAAATCTGTCAAATCGCACGATATGCTGGCATATCAGATAAAGTAACCTCTTTTGGGATTTTTAACTTTGAACATGTAAATGTGATGTCTGATAAGTTGTTGAGTGAGATTGTTTGGTACTTCATCCAAGGCACAATGTCGCGAAAAGGGGATTTTCCTATTGGCAGCAAATCGGGATACACACGGTTTACCGTTTTTCTTGAAGAATCTGGAAGAGAAATAGTGTTTTTTAAAAGCAATAAATCTGCACGTTGGTGGATGGAAGTTCCTTATCCACCTCAAAGTGGAACAAAATACGAAAGGCATCACATGGTTCCATGCAATAAATTGGATTATGACAATGCCATGAATAATGAAATGCCTGATTTATGGTGGAAGACCTATCAAAAACTCGGTTAAGACCTTGACAAAATTCCATATTCATTTTATTTTTTCATTTAAATTTCTTATTTTAGCACCTTAAAATATCATTTTCTTACCGGAGAATGATAGTTTATAATTGTTAAATAAACCATATGCTATTGAAAACCAAGCTATTAACTATCTTGTTAGTTGCAGTAATTGGATCTATCCAAGCCCAACAAGATAAGCTCGTTACTCACTTTATTTTTGATAAAATGAGTATAAATCCGGGTAAAACAGGTCTTGACTTGTACAATGGAATTTGTGCAACATCGATTTATCGAAATCAATGGGACAAAGTAAATGGCGCTCCTAACTCCGCAATCTTAAACATTGAGTCAAATTTGTCACGTTTTTTACCTGGTGGAATTGGAATTAATTTCTACCATGATGCGATTGGTTTTAATCGTCAAAATAATGTGCTTCTTAATTATTCTTATCCATTTCAAATCGGACGAGAAAACGTTCTTGGCGTTGGAGTAGGGCTTGGCATCATGAATTATGGGATTGATCCGGAATGGGTTACGCCTAATGGACTTCCAGCTATTGAAGACCCATCACTTCCAACAAGTTTTTCCGCAACAAGTTTCGATGCGAATTTTGGATTGTATTTTCAGTCAAAAAATTATTTTGCAGGAATCTCATCTACCCACCTTTCTGAATCTCAATTGTCAAAGCCTGGTGGAACATATCAATCCGCTCGTCATTACTATTTAATGGGTGGTTACAAATTTAAAGATATTGGGGATGGAATGATCGATGCTCAAATGTTAGTGCGCACCGATTTAATTAAGTTTTCAGCAGACTTAAATGCACGTTACTTATTTAAGATGGATGGCAAGGACGCTTATGGTGGACTTACCTTCAGAACATCAGATGCAATAGCTGTAATGTTGGGTTATTCTCCAACTCCGAAATTTCAGCTTGGATATTCGTATGATATTACTGTAAATAAATTAGCAAGTGTTTCTCGTGGTTCCCATGAGATGATGGTGAAATATTGTTATTTCATACCACCGCCTCCAAAGACCAAAGCGAGACACCCACGTATGTTGTAGTAGACAGACAAAATATAATGTAACCATTTTTATAGTTCTTACGTTATACCCCAAGTTAAAGGAATCCTGTAGCAAGGTAATTTGGATAATGGCAGAACCAAAAACAAAAGAATGAAAAAATTAGTTAGTTTTTTATTTGTATTAAGTTTCTTGTACTCTTGTAGTGATGTAGAAGGAAATTTAGTCGGTGTGAGTGGTAGAGACACCTGGTATCCAGATGTTTTAGGACCTGGAAAAATGCCTTTGGGAATGGTATATATTCCTTCTGGTGCTTTTCAGTCTGGTGAAGACGGAGAAGACATCATGGGAATGCACACTGCCCGTAAGAAAACAGTTTCTGTACCAGCATTCTATATGGACGCTACGGAAATATCCAATAACGAATACCGTCAATTTGTACACTGGGTGCGTGATTCTATTGCACGTGAGAAATTGTACCGAAGAAGTTCCGAGGAAGATGCTGAGCGATGGGTAAATGTACCGGATAATTTCTTTAAAGAGCCTTATCGCACATTAATTGATATGGGGTCCGACATTCAGGGTGGAAACACACCGTTTCAGTTGTACATGGATTCTACCAATAATGCAAATGCAGATCTTACGTACTTAGCAATGATGGGTAAGTTCGATCAAAAGAATGGAAATAAAAATGCCAAAGTCAAAATTTCAAAGGAGCTAGTGAATGGATTTAAATTTGATCCCAAAAAGAATGGTCCTCTGAATTTTAAAGATGGAGTGACCATTTCTGATGACGAATTAGCGGGAATTTTTGCCATGTATGCTTTCAAAGGAGCTCCTGCAAAAGGTGGTGCTGCTGATATGAAGGATGATAAAGGCGGTTCAACGAGAACTACTTTTTTCCAAGGTGGAAGAGTGGACAACCGTAAATACTTCACTTTGAACTGGGCTGAACCGGTTGATTATGAAGATCCGGAAGTCGCTTTCCTCTTATCTGATATGTACTATAGTGCGCAAGAAAGCTTCTATAAAAGAAAAGAAATTGATACGCGTTTACTTTTCTTTGATTATTTCTGGATTGATTACAAGGAAGCAGCACGACGTGGAAAAGTAATTACTAAAGCAATCGACTCTCGTAAATCTTTTGCTTACGATAGTCTTAATGGAGAAGCTGCAAATGACTTGTACAAAAGAGACCGCAGAGAACCACTTGGAAAAGATTATAAGTCAAACGATGAACACCGTGCGACTCTTTACACGGTAGATCAGAACACAAACAAAGTTTGGGTTGATACAACTTTATATGTTGATCAGTGGGCTGATGGTGTTACAAAAATCAATGATACAAATAAATTAAAAGGGTCAATTCTTTCCAATCCTGGACAAGACTTAGACTTAGGTTTCACGAACAGTAAAGGTGGCCACAATGCAATACGTGGACATACAGATAGAAGTCGCTTTATTATTAAAGAGCGAATTAATATTTATCCAGATACACTGTGTTGGGTGAGAGACTTTACCTATGCAAACCATACTCCTATGGCTCAGAACTATTTCTGGAATACTGCATATGATAATTACCCTGTAGTTGGAGTTACATGGCCACAAGCAAAAGCTTTTTCCGTTTGGCGAACTCAAATTTTCCATTCTTGGTTACAATCAAACGGAGACTTGTTTGTCAACGATTTCCGTTTACCTACAGAAAGCGAATGGGAAAGAGCAGCTCGTGGAGATTTAGATATGGCCGAATATCCTTGGGGTGGACCGTACATTAGAAACAACAGCGGATGTTTCTTGGCCAACTTTAAGCCAATGAGAGGTCGTTATTTTGAAGATGGTGGATTCTATACTGTAAAAGTTTATTCTTACAATCCAAATGGTTTTGGTTTGTATTGTATGGCTGGAAACGTAGCAGAATGGTGTTCTACAGCTTTCGATCCTTCCGCATATGAATTCGAAACGGATATGGCCTCAGATTATGAATACGACGCAAAAGATGGAGATCATCCAGCTAAAAAACGCAAAGTACTTCGTGGTGGTTCATGGAAAGATATAGGCTTCTATTTAATGAACAGCACACGTACATTTGAATACCAAGATACAGCCAAATCGTATATTGGATTCAGAAACACAATGACTCACTTGGGTCGTGGTGGAAAAAGTATCGAACAGGAAAATGGAGAAGAAATCCAAAGCGATATTTCAATTAAGTAATCAATGTTTAATCTATAGTTTAATTTAAAATCAAAAGTTATGAGTGGTAATGGTGGTTTTTTTGCTTCAAGAAAGTACAAGTTGTTTGTTAAATACCTTTCTGGATTTGGAGCATCAGTGGTAATTGTTGGTGCGTTATTTAAAATTATGCACTGGCCTGGGTGTGACGCCATGTTGATCGCAGGTTTGTTAACAGAAGCAGGTATCTTTGCGTTTATCGCTCTTGAACCAATGCATGAAGATCCAGACTGGACACGTGTATTCCCTGAATTAGCTGTACATGAAAACAATGAAGAAAATCGTTTACTGCCTTTATTGAAAAAAGGTGGACTAGGTGGCGGTGGTGCTGCTGACGGTTTGGCAAAAGAGCTAGACAAAGCAGGAATTGACCAAAATCTTTTAGCTCGTTTAAAAGACGGCATGTCAAACCTTGCAGACAACGCAAAATCATTAGGTGCTGTGGCAACTGCAGTTGGTGCAACTGATTCTTACGTAAAAAGCTTGGAAACAGCTTCAGCAAGTTTAACTAAATTGACTGACCAGTACGCTGCTTCAGCTCAAGCAATTGCCGGAATCTCAACTGAGGGCCAAGGTAATTTCGGTTCTGAAATGCAAAAATTAGGTCAAAACCTAGGTGCATTGAACAACGTTTACGAATTACAACTGAAATCTTCTCAAGACTACTTGGATTCCCTTGGTCAAATGAATGCACTTCAAGATAACATCAAAAATATCATGACGGATCTTGCTGCTTCTGCAAAAGATACGACATCTTACCGTGAAAACATGTCTATGTTGTCTCAAAACTTAACAGACTTGAACAACGTATATGGTAACATGTTGAAAGCTATGAAAGCTTAATATTAGTACGTACTAATTTATTTTATTTACAAACAAACTAATAGCTAGAAATTATGGCAGGTGGTAAGGAAACCCCAAGACAGAAGATGATTGGTATGATGTACCTCGTTTTGACTGCTCTTCTTGCATTGAATGTTTCCAAACAAATTTTGGATGCGTTCGTGGCGATTGAAGAAAACATTCAGCGTGGTAGTATCACCCAATTGGAGCGCGGTAATGCTGCGAAAAGTGCCTTGATTGAAGAAATGAAGTCAACGGCAAAAGATGAACCTGGGAAAGCTAAAATCAAAAAAATCAAGAAGTACCTCGGTATGATTGAGAAAATTGATAAAGAAGCAGGGTCTTTAATTAAGTACATTGATGATATCAAAATTGAATTGATGTCGAAGGCAAATGAAGATGTGAAAACGGTTAAAGCTGACGATGAAAAGGTGATTGTTTGGAAGAAATATGATCCAAAATTCCCGCTTCAGCCAACACGTTTAAATTTGATGGCCGTACAGGCGAAGGATCAATTTGATATACCAATGCATGAAATCGTTGGTTCAGAGATTACCAAATTAGATCCATCGAAGCACGGAATAAAACTGTGGAAACGTTACAATGGTTTTCGCAAGTTTGTTGTTGAGACAACAGGTACTTACTTAGAAGGCGAGAAAAACAGGTGGAAAGTAAATGTGACTGAAGTCAATGATAACATGCCAAACTTAAAATTGCAAGAGAAAATTGCTTCAATGATTAAGTCAAAGCCTAATAAAGTAAATCCAGAGGATTTAGAAGTACTATTAGGTCTATACCAAGAATTGACGAAAATCGAGTTTGCAGATCACCACGAACAAAAGAGCATTCATTGGATGGGACGTACATTTGATCACGCACCAATGGTTGGAGCTCTAGCTTCATTGTCTTCCATGCAGAATGAAATTTTAAGTGCACGCGCTAAAGCAGTGAACTTATTGAAAAGTAAAGTTACGGTTGGAGAATTTTCATTTAATAAAATTCAACAATTAGTTAGCGGACCTGGTGTAGCTACAGAAGGTGAAGATATCGAGTTAAAAGTGACAATGGCTGCTTATGATTCAGATAATAACCCAGAAGTTACCGGTTCAGGATCAATTACCGTTAAAGATGGTATTGGTACAGTGAAGACAAGAGCAGCAGGTGCTGGTGAAATGAATTTAAGTGGAACAGTAATGATTCGCAATAAGTCAGGTGTAGAATACCGTAAACCTTGGTCTTGGAAAGTTGCTATTGCAAAACCACAAGGATCTATTTCACTTCCCGAATTGGCTGTATTATATTTGGGTTATCCTAATAAGGTAGTTCCAGTTGTTGCAGGAATGGTTAGTTCTAGTATTTCAATTGATAAAGGTACTTGTATATCTTCCCCAATTACGGTGAACGGAGTATCTCAAAAAGGGTACATTGTTAAACCAAATGGAGCCGGATTTGCTACGATTACATTAACGGCTAAAGATAAGGATGGTAAATCTAAATCATTTGGTCAATTTAAGTACAAAATCAGAATGCTTCCTAGACCGAATGTAGAGCAAACTACGATTTCAAAATCTGGTGGTAATGTAACTGTAGGATTAGGTCAAGATTCACCATTATCTGCATTATCGTTTACAGTAACAGGTGGTAGAATAACAGTTGGAGATAATGAACCGATTAATTTTACGGGAGGAAGAATTCCTTCAAGTGCCTTAGCTAAGGCAAGAGTGGGCAGAATAGTAACAGTTGAAATTAAGTATAATAAATCAACAGGAGGTTCTGAATCTGTTTCTACTGGACTTAAAGTGACACAGTAAAATTTCAAGTTATGAAAAAAGTAATTTTTGGTTTAGGTTGTTTGTACATGGCAGCTGCATTCGGACAAGGTGGGGTGCAGTCGGGTGACTTAAGAGGTCCAGCAAATGTGCTACCGAATGGTGTAATAGATGGTGTTGTTTTAAAGGAAGAAGTTCCTGTAAGACAATCTATCCAACCGGAATTTGTCCGCGAAGCTGATTTGGTTTGGTCTAAACGTGTTTTTTCTCGCATAGATTCGCGTGAAAAAATCAATCACGAAATCTTTTTTCCGTTTGATAATTTTGATGGTGATCCATTAGGCGGTAGCTTGTATAATCCAGCGACTAGAAGTGAAATTGATGATCCAAGATGGAACAAGGACCAACAAAGATGGTCTTTATGGACAATCATATTAAGACATGTCATGTTGGGTGACCTCACGGTTTATCAAGTATCAAGTCCTGATTATACAACTCAAGAAGATGGCTATAGCTTAAGATATCCAATTGCTCGAGTAGATAAAGATGATTATTTTACATCTGGAACATACCGCGACAGAGTAAATAAGGTAATTAGCTCGCGAGCGAAAGGTGCAGAGTTTCAAATCGAACTTACTGCCGTAGGCGGTGGAAAAGTTCCGATATTGAAAACCAACCAAACGTTGCAAGAATACATGGATTCATTGAAGAGTGATATTAATTTAGCTGAAATGAATAAGGACATCATTGATATGTATGTTGCTGAACCACAAACTTTACAACGTTACTGGGATAATGGTGATGAAGGATTCAACATTTCATATGATGACATTGTAAGCTACGTTGGTTCCAGTCATATTATTGCGTACAACATTAAAGAAGATTGGTTCTTTGATAAAGAACGTTCTTTGTTGGATCGCCGTATTATCGCAATTGCTCCTGTTGCAAGATATAGTAGCGTTGAACAAAAGGATCCAAGTCAACCAAAAGAACGAGGTAAATTACTTGTATATGATTTGGAAGGAACACCTTATTTAGGAGCTGATAAATATACAGAACAAGTAGAAGAGAACGAGATGTTTTGGTTGTACTTTCCTGAACTACGTAATGTAATCATCAATTATTATGTGTACAACGATCAAAACGATGCGCAATGGATGTCGATGGATGATTTATTCTGGAAACGTAAGTATATGTCAACAATTTACAAAGTATCTGATAAATTCGATCGTGAGATTCAAGATTACAAATACGGTGTAGATGCATTGTATGAAGCAGAGAAAATAAAAGAAGAAATTCGCACATGGGAACATGATGTTTGGAATTTTTAATATTATCGTATAATTTGAAAAGCCTCGTTGTTAGACGGGGCTTTTTTATTTTAATTTTGTAAGGTGAAGTGGATAGGAAATAGAATCAGTTTTGTTGACCAAAGATCTAAAACAACAATCGTAGTTGACCCAGAGAAAAATGTTTGGATCAACGCAATCATGGGATCTTGGCTAGCGATGTGGTACGCCATTGGCGGAACGGTTTTTTGGGCAATGAATGTAATGCCTCTAAAAGAACAAGAAGTCATCATTTTATGGGTTTTTGTGGTATTTTGGTGTTACTATGCCTTTCGTGTAACCAGATCGTTTCTGTGGATCATGTTCGGACAAGAATTTATTAAAATTGATGAACGCGCATTCCACCTGAAGAAAAGTATTTTGTCTTATGGGAAGTCTTACCCATACTATTTTGATAACATAAAAAACATGACCTACGAAATACCAAAACAAGGTTCAATTCAAGGGATTTGGGAATCTTCTCCGTGGGTCAATGGTGCAGAACGTTTTTCGTTTGATTATTTTCAGAAAAAAATAACCTTCGGTAGAAAATTATCTGAAAAGGAAGCCAAAGTACTTTCTCAGTTGATCACAAAAAAAATCCAAGAAAATTCAAAAAAATAATATGTACGGTTCAATCAAAGAATTTTTAGCGCAAGAATTAGCTTCCATAGAGGAAAATGGACTTCTCAAAAAAGAGCGTGTGATCATAAGTCCTCAAGGAGCTCAAGTGAAGATTTCTACAGGAGAAGAGGTGGTAGTGATGTGTGCCAATAACTACTTGGGATTGTCATCACATCCGGATGTTGTTTCCGCAGCTAAAAATGCGCTCGACACACATGGATTTGGTATGTCTTCCGTACGTTTTATTTGTGGAACACAAGATATACACAAAGAGTTAGAAGCAAAAATCGCACAGTTCTATGGGACGGAGGATACGATTTTGTACGCCGCTGCATTTGATGCCAACGGTGGTGTTTTCGAGCCTTTGTTTGCGGAACAGGATGCGATTATCTCTGATGAATTGAATCATGCTTCGATTATTGATGGCGTGCGCTTGTGCAAAGCAGTGCGCTACCGTTACAAACACTCCAACATGCAAGACTTGGAGGAGCAATTGATCAAAGCGCAAGACCAACGTTTTCGTATCATCGTTACGGATGGAGTTTTCTCTATGGATGGTGATATCGCCAAAATGGACCAAATTTGTGACTTAGCGGATAAACACGATGCACTTGTA
>CANMFV010000024.1 GCA_947496835.1 Flavobacteriales bacterium
GGCGGCGGGAAGAATGTACGTTCCATTTTATCGACAAGCGCACATTCGTTCCTATGAACTGCTCGAGAAAGGTGGACGCGAAGCCTTGCTTTTTGCGTATGCCGACATCAAAAATGCGTTTCAATATTATTTGGATCATTACAATCATGGACGTCCAATCATTCTTGCTGGACATAGTCAAGGAAGTACACATTTGAGAATGATCCTACATGATTTTTTCGACAACAAAGAACTGCGCGGACAATTAATTGCCGCATATATTCCAGGGATTGGCATTTACCATAATGAATTTAAAAGTATTCCATTGATGAGTTCAGCGACTCAAACGGGTGGGTTTGTTACGTGGAATACCTTCAAGAAAAATGTTGATCAAGATTCATACCGTCGCTGGTACAAAGGGAAAGCAGTCGTTAATCCAGTATCATGGCAGATCTCTGGAACAGCAACAAAAGACCAACACCTTGGATTTTTGTATTCCAATGATGACTTATTTTGCCACTGTTTTGAAACAACTGTTATCGATGGAGGAGTTTGGATTTCTCGTCCGTGCAGCTATCTCGGATTGGTTTCTTGGACCATGAAAAACCTTCATGTTGGCGATGTGAATTTGTTCTGGAAAGACATCCAAGAAAACGCTAAATTAAGAGCGCGAACTTATTTGATGGAAAAAGGTTCATAAGTCCAAATTTCAGTTCAAAACTTCCCTCCTATTTCATTGATGATTCTTTTTTTGCTTTGTATATTTGTGCACTCAAAAAAGAACATTCATGACACCATTTTCTAGAAGACACATCGGACCGAGTGAAGCAGAGAAAAAAGCCATGTTGGCTACCATCGGCATCGACTCGATTTCCACGTTGATTGACCGTACAATTCCTGCCCAAATTCGTTTGGATGGTGAATTAGCTATCGCTGATGCGATGACGGAACAAGAATATTTACAGCATGTTTCAGAGTTGGCTGCTAAAAACCAAGTTTTTAAGTCATTCATTGGATTAGGATACCACGAAACAATTGTGCCTAGTGTCATCTTGAGAAATGTATTAGAAAATCCAGGATGGTATACGGCTTATACACCTTACCAAGCCGAGATTTCTCAAGGACGTTTAGAAGCGTTATTGAATTTCCAAACAATGATTTTGGATTTAACTGGAATGGAAATTGCCAATGCTTCTTTATTAGACGAGTCGACTGCTGCAGCTGAAGCAATGATTATGTTCTACAACTCGCGTTCAAGAGCTGATGTTCAGGCGGGAAAAAATAAATTTTTCGTTTCTGAAGATGCATTACCGCAAAGCATTGATGTCATGCTTGGACGTGCCATTAATTTAGGAATTGAATTAGCGATTGGAAACATTGATGCATTTGAAGGAACATCAGAATATTTTGGTGCATTTATTCAGAATCCATCTGCGCATGGTCACATCCGCGATTTACACACGAAAATTGCTCAATTGAAAGCGAATGGAATTCAAGTTGCTGTTGCGGCAGATATTCTTTCTTTGGTTGTGTTGAAATCACCAGGAAGCATGGGTGCTGATGTTGTTTTGGGTTCTTCCCAACGATTTGGCGTTCCAATGGGTTATGGTGGTCCTCATGCAGCATTCTTTGCAGCAAAAGAAGACTACAAAAGAAATATTCCAGGAAGAATTATCGGTGTTTCGAAAGATGTGGATGATAATTTCGCCTTACGAATGGCGCTTCAAACGAGAGAACAGCACATCAAACGCGACAAGGCAACTTCCAACATTTGTACCGCGCAAGCATTATTGTCAGTTATGGCAAGTATGTATGCTGTTTACCATGGGCCAGATGGAATCCGTGCAATTGCGAATCATGTTCATGATTTAGCTACAAAAACTGCTGCTGGATTATCTGCAAAAGGAATTTCATTAGGAACGGAATCCTATTTCGATACACTTTGGATAAAAGGCGTTGATTGCACTGCGATTCGATTAAAAGCAGAAGCAAAAGAACTAAACTTCCGTTATATTTCTGATTCAGAATTGAGCATTAGTTTTGGCGAGCCACATACAACTGAAGATGTTCAAATGATTCTATCTTGTTTCGAAGCAGTTGAAACAGAAGGTGCTTCAAAACTTTCATCGACCTTAAAAAGGACAGATGCCGTTTTAAGTCATCCAGTTTTCAATAGCCATCATTCTGAGTCTAAAATGATGCGTTACATAAAACGATTAGAAAACAAAGACCTTTCTTTGGTTCACAGTATGATTCCGCTTGGTTCTTGTACCATGAAATTAAATGCTGCGTCTGAATTAATGGCAATTACTAATCCTCAATTCGCAAATTTACATCCATTTGCTCCAGTTCAACAGGCTGCAGGATACCACGAAATGTTCAGACAATTGTCTTTAGATCTTTCCGAAAGCACAGGATTTGCTGGTGTTTCTCTTCAGCCAAACTCTGGTGCACAGGGAGAATACGCGGGACTGATGGTCATCAAGGCGTTCCACGAATCAAATGGTGACACGCAACGTAAAAAAATGATTATCCCGTCATCTGCACATGGAACGAATCCTGCTTCTGCAGTGATGGCTGGATTTGAAGTTGTCGTTACGGGTTGTGATGAAAATGGGAACATTGACATTGAGGAACTTCGCCGTGTAGCCATCGAATTAAAAGATGTTTTAGCTGGACTTATGGTTACCTATCCTTCGACTCATGGTGTTTTTGAAGAAGGAATTCGCGAAATCACTTCGATTATTCATGATAATGGTGGACAAGTCTACATGGATGGTGCGAACATGAATGCACAAGTTGGATTAACCAATCCAGGAAATATCGGCGCGGATGTTTGTCACTTAAACCTACACAAAACATTTGCGATTCCACATGGTGGTGGTGGTCCAGGTATGGGTCCGATCGGCGTTGCTGCTCACTTACTTCCATTCTTACCAGGAAATCCAATGATTAAAACGGGTGGAGAAAAAGCCATTCATGCTATTTCTGCAGCTCCGTACGGAAGTGCGTTGATTTTGTTGATTTCGTACGGGTACATCAAAATGTTAGGTGCCAAAGGACTTCGTGAATCTACAGAAATTGCCATTTTAAATGCAAACTATATTGCTGCAGGCTTGAAAGGACATTACGATATTTTATATACAGGTAAAAACGGAACCGTTGCACACGAAATGATTCTTGATTGCCGTGATTTCAAACGCACATCAGATGTTGAAGTCGCTGACATGGCAAAACGGTTGATTGATTTTAATTTCCACGCGCCAACAGTATCTTTCCCTGTTGCAGGAACCTTGATGATTGAACCAACAGAGTCAGAGGATAAAGAAGAATTGGATCGTTTCATCATCGCAATGATTAAAATCCGCGAAGAAATTCGTCAAATTGAAGATGGTAAAGCCGATAAAGCAAATAACTTATTGAAAAACGCACCGCATACTGCAGATTGCATCATCAACAAAGAATGGAATTATCCATACACACCGCAAGAAGCTGCTTACCCAGTTGAATACTTGAAGGAATGGAAATATTGGGTGCCAGTTCGACGTGTTGACAATGCATTCGGAGACCGCAATTTGGTTTGCTCTTGTCCAAGCGTTGAGAGTTACAAATCATAAATTAGTAAAAAGTCCCTTTTCTGAGGGACTTTTTTATTTTTAACGTAGTTTCGTACGTAAATTCTAACGAAGATGAAATTAGATATCCTAGCTTTTGCTGCCCACCCGGATGATGTAGAATTGTCCGCATCTGGCACTTTGTTGCATTATGCCGCACAAGGAAAGAAAATCGGAATCATTGATTTGACTGAAGGTGAATTGGGGACACGCGGATCAGTTGCCGATCGCTATGCGGAATCCGGCGCTGCTGGAAAACTTATGGGATTATCTGTTCGTAAGAACTTGAATATGGGCGACGGATTCTTCGAAATCAACGAAGAAAATAAACGTAAAATCATCGAGCAAATTCGCATTCATCAACCAGAAATCGTTTTAGCAAATTGCTTAAGTGACCGCCATCCAGACCATGGTCGCGGAGGTAAACTAGTATCCGATGCTTGTTTTTTAGCTGGACTGCGTAAAATTGAAACGATTGTTGATGGTGTTTCTTTGGCACCACATCGTCCGAGATTAGTATTTCACTACATTCAAGACCACTACGCTCATCCAGATATCGTCATAGATGTTACGCCGTTCATAGACCAAAAAATCGAGGTAATTAAAGCGTTCCGCTCGCAGTTTTTCGATCCAACTTCTACTGAGCCATCGACGCCAATTTCGGGAGAAGAGTTTTTTCAATTTATAAAAGGACGTATGATGCAATACGGACGTCCAATCGGTGCTGATTATGCCGAAGGATTCACTGTTACGCGTATACTTGGAACAAAAGATCTCTTTGATTTGGTTTGATTTTAATGTGCTAATGAATTAATGTACTAATTAACTAATGTGCTAATGTGCTAATTAACTAATGTGCTAATTAACTAATGTGCTAATTAACTAATGTGCTAATTAACTAATGTGCTAATTAACTAATGTGCTAATGTGCTAGTGAATTAATTTGCTGTTGTGATAATGAATCAATTTGCTTACGTGATCGTTTTTTAAGACATTGCGGACAATCATTCTCAAACTAAGAAAATATCACTAACTTTACATTGTGAAAACACTGATTCTTATTTTTTTAAGTGCGCTTTTGTTTCTAGGGAACATTGGGATTCCTGTTTTTACACATGCTTGTGAGGAGGATGGTGTATTCACATCTTTCTTTATCAACCAACAAAACCATTGCCAAGAAAAAACGTCTAACCTACCCCCGTGTTGCCAAAAAGAAAAAAAGAAGGATTGTTGTCACGATGAAAAAACCGTGTTACAATTAGACGAAAAATATGTAGTTACGCATGGTTTATCGATTCCTCTAATTCATTTTCTTTATCCACAGAATCAACATTTTCCAAGTTATAGAGTTATTCCTCATTTAGAAGTTGTCTCTATTCAAACTTGGGATGACCCTCCTCCCATTCTGAAACACGGTAAGGAACTACTGATTTATCATTGCACTTTTCGTATTTAAACAATTAAACATTTACACAAGATGACACTTGACAATTCAGGTGTTCATTAAGTATTCATGATTTAATTATAACTATGAAATATTATTTTTTTGGGCTTCTCCTCGTATGGATGACTTCCCATACCAATGCACAAATCAAAGGAGTTGTCCTACGTCAAGACTCCACGAAAACAAGCCCCATTGAAAACGCTAAGATTCGTCTTTCCCATTCAAATCAAGGGGTCTTTTCCAACGAGGAAGGACGATTTGAAATAGTTCTTCCCAAACTCTTACCAGATACACTGGTCATTAGTGCGATGGGTTACCTGTCCGACTCCATTGTGGTGACAAAAACTGATCGCTTTGTCGCGTTCACCATTTTGCTTATTCCGGTTTCGACAAAAACAGAGATTGTCTATCAGCTTCGGAAAAATTCCCATCAAATCTCTAAAATGAAAACACTGCACGTGGAAGAAATTGGATCAGGAGAATTGCGTAAAGCTGCTTGCTGTAATTTATCTGAATCCTTTGAAACCAATGCTTCCGTGGATGTCAACATCACTGATGCGGTTTCTGGCGCTAAGAAAATACAAATGATGGGACTCGATGGCGTTTATACGCAGATTCAGATGGAGAACATTCCGTATCTGCGTGGACTCGAAAGTTCCTTTGGACTTCAATCTATTCCTGGGACCTGGATAGAATCCATTCAAATAACCAAAGGCACCGGAAATGTGGTAAATGGTTATGAGTCCATGGCAGGATTGGTGAATTTAGAAATAAAGAAACCGAATGAAATGGAAAAATTCTATTTCAACGCATACCAAAATCGTTTCGGCCGATCGGAAATGAATGTCAATGGTGGAAGAAAAATCAATCAAAGATGGAGTACGGGTATTTTAGGTCACGCTTCATCAATGTTTGGAAACATCGATCATAACATGGATGGATTCCGTGATATACCAATGGGTGATAATCTCGCTATCATGAATCGCTGGGCTTTTCAAGGAAAAAAAATGGAAGCACAATTTGGTGTGAATGCTTATCAGGACAGAAAATTGGGTGGGCAAAATACCTATTTCCTCGATAGTCCAGTTGGATATGGTGTGAGCATGAATGCACGTCATGTCGACCTGTATGCGAAGACAGGATTTTTTAGCAAAAAACCAATGCGCTCCTTCGGTGTTGTGTACAACCTAAAATACCAAGAAATGAGTGGCGCATTCGGAAATCGTGCATTCGAAGGAAAAGAAAAACGAGCATATGTAAATGCAATCTACGACGACATTCTTGGAACGAGCGACCACAAGATTAAAGCAGGAGCAAGTTTTGTCGGCTTGATGATTGAACAAAAAGCCGATCAATTGCAACAACTGCGAACGGAAATCGTCCCAGGGATTTTTGCCGAATACACTTACAGTGGAGCTCGAATGAACGCAGTCATTGGTGGACGCTACGACCAACATTTAACTTATGGCGGACAATTCTCACCCCGGATTCATGCGAAATATGCCTTGACTCAACGAGCTGATTTAAGAGTTACAGCTGGAAAAGGATGGCGTGTGCCAAATTATATGATCGACAATGTTTCCTTGTTAGCGAATTCAAAAACATGGATTGCGCCGACTGAAATCAAACCGGAGATTTCATGGAATGCAGGCGTTTCCTTGGTGAAAGATTTCATCCTTTTCGAAAAAACTGGAAACCTTAGCTTGGACTTCTACCATACACTTTTCCAAAATCAGTTGATTGTGGACAGAGATGCGGCATTGGATGCGATTGTCTTTCAAAACCTTGCGAATTCATCTTCCTCAAATAGTTTTCAAGCGGAATGGTCTTATACACCGCTGAAGAATTTCGACCTTCGATTAGCATACAAACATTTAGATGTAAAGGCGTTGTATGATGGTGTAATGCGTCAACAAGTGATGATTCCGAAGAATCGTGGATTCATCAATTTAGCTTACCGAACACGCAATAAACGCTGGGAATTCGATGCTACATGCACGGTTTACGGCTCAGCACGTTTACCGTTAATACTACAAATATCGGGGGTTGAACAGCATGATGAGCAAAGTCCAGTATATCCCATGATCAATGCACAAATCACACATATTTACAAAAAATGGAATTTTTACGTTGGTGGCGAAAATTTAGCGAACTTTAAACAATTGAATCCAATTATTGATGCACAGAATCCCTTTGGGTCTCAATTTGATGCGAATCGAGTTTGGGGTCCAATTATGGGTTGGAATATGTATGCTGGTGTGAGATATGCGATGAAGGGTTAATGTGCTAGTGTGCTAATTGGTTGATGTGCTAATTGGTTGATGTGCTAGTGTGCTAATTAGTTAATGTGCTAATTGATTAATGTGCTAGTGTGCTAATTATTTAATGTGCTAATTGATTAATGTGCTAGTGCGCTATTAGATAATGTGCTAGTATTGAGTGAGAGATGAATTATTTAAAATAATATACAATGAAAACAATAATTTTAAGTCTATTCTTTGTGCTATTGAGCACCGTGAGCTTCGCGCAAAAATCAATAACAAGTCAAATTCAAACGAATGCGCAATGTGGCGATTGCAAGGAACGAATCGAAGGGGAATTAAATTATATAAAAGGAATCAAGTTTGCGGAACTCGATGACCAGACGAAAATCGTCACTGTCAAATACGACCCGGGAAAAATTGAGCTTCTGACTATCAAAAAAACCATCGCGAAAATTGGCTATGATGCAGACGAAGTGAAAGCAGCAAGAGAAGACGTAGAGAAATTACCAAAATGTTGTCAGCCGAATAGACATGATTAATGTGCTAATTGACTAGTGTGCTAATTAACTAGTGTGCTAATGTGCTAATTGTTCAATGTGCTAATTGTTCAATGTGCTAATTTACTAATGTGCTAATTGTTCAATGTGCTAATCTGCTAATGTGGTAATTTTTCAATGTTATAATTTGCTGATGAATCAATGTGTTAATGATTTATGTCATTCATAGTGGGTGATTAACCAAGGATGGTAATACGTTTTCGTTGTACTCCAATCAATACATAATAGACGCCCGGTTGAATTCCTTTGAGATCGATTTGATTCGTGTAGGTTCCTGATCGTAATTCTGATCCATTTAAATCAACTAATTGGAAGGTTCCTTCAGATACTCCACTGATGTTCAATACTTGGTCTCCATTGATTGGATTAGGATAAACGAAAAACGTTTCTTCGAGTTCGTTCAATCCGGAATCAACAATGGTCAAATCTATGGTAACGACGCTATCACATCCATTAATACTTGTGAAAAACTGTGTGTGCAAAGCCGAAGTTGTGTATTCTTGTCCATTCCAAGTAAAAACATCAAAAACAGTTGAATCAATTAGCGTACTAGTAATTGGGTGAATGGTTAAGTTTAAATTGACGATGGAATCACATCCTGTGGTACTTTGCAAAGAATCAATATATACACCACTTTGCCAAAACGTTTGACCGTTCCAACTAAAACTACCACAAGCACTTTCGCTAAGGTTCGAGTTGTAGGCTTGAACAATGATTAAATTCAATACAACCGTCGAATCACAGCCCCAAACAGTTGTTCCCTGAAAAGGATATGTTCCACTTTGTGTGTATGTTTGACCGTTGAAGCTATAGGAATTGCAAGAAGAAATATTCAGTGTATTCGCATAAGCTAAATGCTGATTGATGTTCAATACCACCGCTGAACTTTGTCCACATGTATTTTGAGCCGCTACACTTACCGTTCCACTTACGAAACTTGGATTAAATAATAAATTCAGTGTTGTCCCAATACTACCACCAGTTGCACCATTTGGTGTTGTCCAAACATAGGAAGTTGCACCACTTACAGGAGTTATTGAATATGATTCTGATCCATCATAGCAAAAATGAGCTGCACCTGAGATTCCTGTAGGTGCTATAGGAACTGTATTTACCGTAACCGTCACTGCCAAACGATTCGTAGATTCAACACCACTCACCGTCTGCGATGCGTAATAAGTAAGTCCGTTTGTCAAAACCGTTGTTCCGTTTAAAGGCGTTCCTCCAGTTGCGTTTGCGTACCATTGAATAGACGTACCAGTTGCGGATAATTGTGAAAGCAATGCACCAGCACAAAATGTTTGAGCAGCGGAACCTGTTGGTGCAGCAGGTGGCGGTGGCGGTGGAACCAAGGTGAAATTAGCCGTAGAAACTCCACGATTTGACGATCCGTGGTAGCTGTAACTAAAACCATTACTTCCTGCTCTCGCCCATATTAAGCTAAGTGAACCAGTAGCAGCGATAAAATCGTGGTCATTTGCATCTCCTGTAATCAACGCTCTCGATGCAACTACAGTTCGAACACCTGACGCAACTGCATCACTAACAATTGTCCAATTTTGCTGTGGATCTGCAGTTGGAGCCGAATAACCACCAATACTTGCATCAAATGAATTCAATGTTCCAGAGGTATGTACTGCTGCAACATCATTTCCAGAACCCATACTTGTCGCATCAAAACCAACTGCAAACCAACGCGTTGCTGGTCCAGTTAACGTTAAAGTTACTTGCGTACCAAC
>CANMFV010000025.1 GCA_947496835.1 Flavobacteriales bacterium
TACATAGTCTTCTTCATCACTAAAAGAAGAATACGGAAGGGTTGCTTTCGCAGTAAATGTAAAATTCGATCCACTCTGCGGATAAATCGGCGCACTTACTGAACTACGTTGTAACACATATTTTAAAGCTATATCGTTTGCGTAACCTTCATTAAAGAGTGGAAAACGCGTGTCCTTCATAACATCATAATACTGGTAACTCAATTCATAATACGCAGTAAAATAATCATCTGGCCATCTTTTACGGCGACCCAGACCAACACCAGTTCCTGTAATTGACAATCCAGTATAATTAGGGTCTGATCTTAAGAATCCTGTGGTTGAAAGGGCTGTACGATTTACCCAAAAGGAAAGTGAATTTGGCTTTTTTCCGCCCAACCATGGCTCGGTAAATGAAAAGTTATACCCTTGGTAGAAACGTCCATTGGACTGCGCGCGAATTGATAAGCGTTGCCCATCACCACCAGGAAGAGGAGACCATGCTTCCTTCTTAAAGAAATTTTTGGTAGAAAAATTATTGAATGACAATCCCACTGTACCAATAATTCTGCCTGGAGTTGAAGGACCTGCCCCACCATATCCACCAGATAATTCAATTTGGTCACTAGACTTTTCTTCCACTACGTACTCAATATCCACTGTTCCTTTCGCTGGATTTGGCATTGGGTTTACTTGAAATCCTTGATCATTGAAAAATCCTAGCTGAGACAATTCACGTTGCGTCCTCATGATGTCCTCTTTGTTAAAAACATCTCCAGGTTTCGTTCTTACTTCACGTAAAACAACATGGTCATTTGTTTTCGTGTTTCCTCGAATAGTGATGGTCCCGTTCGTTGCTATTTTTCCTTCAATGATGCGAATTTGATGATTGATTTGATTATTTGTGACATTCGTCTCTACAGGAATTACCTGAAAGAATAAGTAACCTTTATTCATATACAACGCAGATATATCTCTTCCATCCGGGCCGCCAAACAAGCGCTGCGTAAATAAATCTTTATTGTATAAATCACCTTTATGAATCCCTAGTACCGTATCTAAAAAGCTTGATCGGTACTTCGTATTACCCATCCATTCAACATCTCCGAAATAATACTTTTCTCCTTCGCTAATTTGGATTTGAATTTTCAGGTTCTTCTTATTTAGGAGATAAACCGTATCATGAATAATCTGAGCGTCGCGCAACCCTACCTTATTGAATTTCGCCATCAAAGCTGATTTGTCCGTTTGATAACTAGATTCTGTAAATTTAGATCGCTTAAAAATACGAAGAACACCTTTTTGCTTGGTATCTTTCATGGCCATTTTCAGTTTCCATATGGGAACTTCTGTGCTGCCAATGATCTCAATTTCTTTAATCCCGATTTTTGGTCCTTTGTCAATGGTAATGGCAAAAATCTCTGAGTCATTGATCAATGTATCTTTGGTGCGAGAAATACGCACGTTGGCATGGTAAAATCCCTTTTCACGAAAGTATCCTCTTATTTTACTATTCGTTTGAAAAATGAGATTTTCAGTAATCGTTTTTCCTGCGTAAAGAGATATTTCTTCCCTTACTTTATCTGCCTCGCGCTTCGAAATACCGTCAAATTTAAATTTTGATAATTTAGGTCTTGGTACTAATTCAATAACAAGGTAAATCACACCAGCAAGCTCTTTCTCTGCATAAATAGAAATGTTTGAAAACAATCCTTCCGCCCATAAATTTTGAATGGCTTTGTTAATTTGTTGACTTGGCAACGTAATCATTTGACCTTGACGCAATCCAGCAATCAATTTAATTCCTTGGTGGTCGTAATTGTCTGCGCCAACCACTCGAACAGGACCTATTTCGTATTCTTTGGGAGATGCATAATCAAAATCTAAACCACCTAATGTAGTTGGTCCACTTTGACTATATACACCAAAAGAAAAGAGTATAAATACAACTAAGTATCTCATTTATTATCATTTAATTGTTCAGAGATTTTTCCAAATCTTCTTTCTCTTTGTTGATATGCACTAATCGCGTTCAAAAACTCCTCTTTTCTAAAATCAGGCCAATGAACTGGTGTAAAGTATAACTCTGTATAAGACAATTGCCAAAGCAAAAAGTTACTAATACGACATTCTCCACTTGTGCGAATCAATAATTCTGGATCAGGTATTCCAGACGTATTTAATTTTTCACTTATTGTATCTTCTGTAATTTGGTCGACAGAAATTCTACCGCTTTGGACATCTTCTGCTAAGTTTCGGCAAGCATTCGTAATTTCCGAACGAGCACTATAATTTAACGCCAAAATCAAGGTCAGTTTAGTGTTTTCTCGTGTTTTGTGTGTTGCTTCGTTTAACGATTTCATGCAAGACTCTGGAAGAGCCGTAATATCACCAATGGTCATTAATCGCACACCATTTTCATGCATTTCGTCAGTCTCATTTGTAATTGCCTGTACAAGCAAATCCATTAAACCGGCAACTTCCTCTGCTGGACGATTCCAATTTTCAGTAGAAAAGGCATACATTGTTAAGTAGTGTATCCCTATTTCTCTTGCGGTTTTGATTATTTCTTTAACAGACAAAACGCCTTCGGCATGTCCAAACAAACGGTGTTGTCCTTGATTTTTTGCCCATCGACCATTTCCATCCATAATAAAAGCAACGTGCTTTGGAATGTTTTTTTGTTCTAACTGAGTCAATAAATTCGTCATTTCCATGTTCTTAACGAAGGTAATCAAAGAATCTTGTGTTATGTATGCAAAAGCGCATAAACTATTTCTCAAAAAAAAAGGGACTGGTTAACCACATCCCTTTTTTAATCTGTTTACACCTTATTATTCAGCTAAAATAACAAGGCGATTATTATTTAATTCTGCCACTCCACCTTTGATTATAGCATGTACTTTTGATCCAGAGCGAATCAATGAATTACTCATTTCGGCATCCGTTTCGTTTCCGCTTAATTCAAAAACCACTTCTCCATTTTTCAAGGAAGAAATAATTGGTGCGTGATTATTCAACACTTGAAACACGCCGTCTAAACCAGGTAGCGTAACACTTGTTACTTCGCCTTTGAAAAGACTTGATTCTGGAGTGATAATTTCTAATTTCATGTGTGAAAAATTTTAAGCTTCAGCCAACATTTTTTCCCCTGCAGCAATCACATCTTCGATGCCACCTTTCAAGTTAAATGCTGCTTCTGGATATTGGTCAAATTTACCATCTAAAATGTCATTAAATGCCTTGATTGTATCTTGAATATCAACTAAAACGCCAGGAAGACCTGTAAATTGTTCCGCAACGTGGAAAGGTTGAGACAAGAAACGTTGTACTCGACGAGCTCTATGAACGATTTGTTTATCCTCTTCGGATAATTCATCCATACCTAGAATCGCGATAATATCTTGAAGCTCTTTGTAACGTTGAAGGGTAACTTTTACTCGTTCAGCACAATTGTAATGCTCATCTCCAACAATTTCCGCTGTTAAAATTCGTGAAGTAGAATCTAATGGATCCACCGCAGGATAAATTCCTAACTCAGCAATTTTACGAGACAATACCGTTGTAGCATCCAAATGGGCGAATGTATTCGCCGGTGCTGGATCGGTAAGGTCATCCGCAGGTACGTATACCGCTTGAACGGAAGTAATTGATCCGTTTTTAGTCGAAGTAATACGCTCTTGCATTGCACCCATTTCAGTTGCCAATGTTGGTTGGTAACCTACCGCTGAAGGCATACGTCCTAATAACGCAGATACTTCAGATCCTGCTTGTGTAAAACGGAAGATGTTATCTACGAAGAAAAGGATATCTTTTCCTTGTCCTTCTCCGTCTCCATCTCTAAAATATTCTGCAATGGTCAATCCGGACAAAGCAACACGTGCTCTTGCTCCTGGAGGCTCATTCATTTGTCCAAATACGAATGTCGCTTTGGATTCTTTCATTTCTTCAAGGTCGATTTTTGTTAAATCCCATCCTCCTTCTTCCATGGAATGCATAAAGTCATCACCATATTTGATGATGCCTGACTCTAACATCTCACGAAGTAAGTCATTCCCTTCACGGGTACGCTCACCAACACCAGCAAATACGGATAATCCTCCGTGTCCTTTCGCGATGTTGTTAATTAATTCCTGAATTAATACTGTTTTTCCAACTCCGGCTCCACCGAACAATCCGATTTTCCCTCCTTTTGCATAAGGCTCAATCAAATCGATTACTTTGATACCTGTAAAAAGGATTTCTGTTGCCGTTGACAATTGGTCAAATTTCGGCGCCTCACGGTGAATAGGTAATCCATCAGAATTATCAACCTCATTGATTCCATCAATTGCTTCACCAACAACGTTGAATAAGCGACCTTTGATTTTATCCCCGATTGGAACTTTAATTGGAACGCCTGTCGCAATGACTTCCATTCCTCTTGTAAACCCATCGGTTGAGTCCATTGAAATTGCACGAATAGCGTTTTCACCAACGTGTGATTGAACTTCCAAAACAACGCGAGTACCGTCTGCCTTACGCACTTCGAGTGCATCATAAATGTTTGGCAACACTGTTCCACGCTCAAATCTAACGTCCACTACTGGACCGATAACTTGTGAGATTTTTCCTTTTACTGATGACATGATAAGCCTTTTTGAATTCGGGCGCAAATATACACGATTTTATTTGAATTCACGTGAATAAAAACGAAGATTGTTTTAGGCACTTCTTACAATGAGTCGAACTGGAAAATAGGAGAAGACTAAACTCAGTAATGAAACCGACCCAAATATTAAGAAAAAGTCCGTCAAAGAGAAAACAATTGGAAAAGGAATATTGGCTCCTGGAATAATTAAAAATTCCATGCTCATTTGAAGAAAACAAACAACATAACCGAAGATTAAACCCAGAAAGACTCCCCATCCTGAAATTAACAATCCCTCATAGAAAAAAATCCTGAAAATGTCTTTTTTACTCATACCGATAGCGCTCAATAATTGAATACTGTCTTTTTTCTCGACATAAAGCATTGTTAATGATGCAACAAGGTTAAATGCCGCAAGCACAAAAACAAATAAGAGAATGATAAAAACAACGAGCCGTTCAGATTTACTCGTTCGAAAAATTAATTCGTTCTTTTCTAAATTCGTGCGCACATTAAAAGACGGATTTTGAATCACTTTTTGAATTTGTTCTTTTACCGATTGTGCCTCGTAACCAGGATTTAATGAAACGTATAATTTACTGATTTCCTGATCATAACCTAGAAGTTGTGACGCGGCTTGAAAATCCCACAAAAGAGCGCTTGCATTCACTTCCTGATTGAAATTAACCGCGCCATCTATTGATAAACGTGCAGAGTGAAAAGGTGTCTTTCCAAGTCTAATCTTCACGTTTCTTTTTGGGGCATAAATTAAAATTTCATCAGAATTTACAGCTCCGATGTGAACGTTTAAATTTTGCATTAATTCTGCACCTACAAACGCAAATTTCTCATCTGCATATGCATTCACTCCAATTCCTCCCAATAAATGTTTTTGAATGTTGCAATCAGAGAGAAATGACTTCTCTATCCCATAGAGTTTTGCGTTAATCCACTTTTGCTCGTTTCTTAGTACGATAATTTCCTCAATTTGTCTGGAAACGTTTTTGACACCTGGTATGGACTTGATTTTGTGAAAATCAACTTCGTTTTCAAAAAAAGTTTTTCGTTGGGTGTGCTGAATGCTGATAGGTGGATCAAACTCACTGTAGAGTTGTTCAATCATCTTCTCAATTCCATTGAATGCGGAAAGAAGCACAACAAGTGCTGCAGTGATGATCATTACACCAAAAAGAGAAATTCGACTGATCAGCGTAACGATATTTCGCTTTCCCCTAGACCACAAATACCTTTTTGCTATGTATAATGATGTGTTAATCACTTTGTTTTCAGTAACTCATCAATTTTCATGGCATAATCCAACGAATCATCAATGTGAAAAACCAAATCTGGGATTTTACGAAGATTTTTTAAACGATTTCCTACTTCACGCCTAATTTTTCCTTGATTAGCTCGGATGTTTTCCAATACTACATTTTTATCTGGACCAGCAAAAACGCTCAGAAAGCAGCGCGCTAAAGACAAGTCTGATGTGACTCTTACCACTGTGACCGTTACCATTGAACCTAAGCAGATTTCTCCTGCGTTGCGTTGAAAAAAGGTAGATAATTCAGCTTGAATTACAGCTTCGATTTTATTTTGTCGTATTGAACTCATGTGTCAAAGTTATGAAATTAAGAAGGAACTACATCTTTTGAGGCAATATGAGTCATGCCATCTATCACTTTTTTCACTTGCATAACACTCAATAGTGTTTTCCCTTTCGCTGTTAAACGTCTCTTTTTTCGCTCCTTTTGGAGCTTTTTCAACTGCTTAAAAACAGCCATGAAGGATTTCGTATGAAGTGTGTTTCCAAGGAAAAGTTGTCCCAAAGAATTAAAAAAAATGGTCATTAAATAGATCCAATTCAGCAAGAGGGGAAGGTGTAAAAAGTGGACGAAATGCTTATTACGCTTTGCAATCATCCTTACCGTGTTATTCGGCAACTTTTTAATCGTCGAGGATTGCGCATGATAACAGATTGCCAAAGGCTGAAAATAAAGTTTCCATCCGCTACGCCAAGCTCGGATTCCCAAATCTACATCTTCTGAATAATATGGATTAAATAATTCACAAAAACCCCCCAATTCATTGAGGTATTCTCTTCTTACCAAAGCGTTGGCGCCAGACAAAAACATGGTTGGTAATACATCTGTCTGTGAAAAGTTGTTCTTATTGCCATCGATGCGCAATAACTGAATACGTGCGATTTTAGCGCCATCTTGCGCCTCCTTTGTTTCCTGATCCAAAATTGCACCCATTACCCCGAAAGTTTGTTGATCTTCAAATAGTGGTAATTGAGAAATAAAATAAGCCGGAGTTAAATGAACATCAGAATTCAAAAAACAAACCAAGTCCTTGCTTGCCTGATTGATTCCCCTATTCATGTTTCCAGCAAAACCTGTGTTCACTTGGCTTTTTACAAGAATAACATCAGAAAAAAGGTTGCTAACTAAATTCATGGAATCGTCTGTCGAGGCATCATCTGAAACAATTATTTCAAAATCGCTGATGCCACTGGACACAAGCGCTTCATGGGCAGACTTAATCGTGTCGACCAAGAGGTGTTGACCATTGTAATTCGGAATAACAACCGAAACGCTAAATTTTCTTGAGTTGGTCATAGATCTGTCCAGATGAGCAAAAGTACATAAATATTCATGGTTGATTGATGTGTTACACGTGAAGAAAAAGGTTTGCGTATCTTTGTTCCATGAGAACCTTTTGGGAAATTTTTCACTTTGCCTTTAAATATCGTCTGCTCGCATTATTGACGATCATTGGGAATTTATTGTTTACACTATTCAATCTCCTTTCGCTCGTATTATTTATTCCCTTTTTACAACTTATTTTTAGCGCAAACGAACTAAAAACGGTAGTTGTTCCACCGCACTATTCTGGGAATATCGCAAAGCTACCTTCTTATTGGATTGATTTATACAACTATGAAATGCATCATATGGTTGTTTCTGATCCAAAACGCGCTTTAATTTCAGTTTGTTTGATGGTTTTCGGGGCCTTTTTCTTTAAAAATTTATCTCGGTATTTTGCCGTATGGTTTCAATCGGAATTAAGAGCCAGAGTGGTTAGAGATATTCGAAACTTACTTTATGAAAAAGCAATCAAGCTCCCTCTTGGATTCCATGCAAATGAACGAAAAGGTGATTTGCTAACCAGAATGGGACACGATGTTGGAGAAGTGGAAAACGCTGTCGTTTGTACATTAGAATTAGTTTTTAGAGATCCGATTTCCATCCTGATTCATGTTGGAACCTTATTATTTATTAGTGCAGAATTAACCGTTGTATCATTTTTCTTGTTGCCAATTTCAGCATTTGTCATTTCCACGGTTGGAAAAAGTTTAAAACGAACTGCGAAGCAAGGACAAGAACAGCTTGGCTTACTCACATCCTCTTTCGATGAAAGTTTAAGCGGTGTAAGAATTATAAAATCATTTAATGCGCTGAATTTTATGTCTGGTGTTTTTCAAGCATTGAATCTACGTCACCAAAAATTAACAACGAAAACCATTAGAAAAAAAGACGTGTCATCTTTGTTAAATGAAACCATTGGTGCAGGAGTCATGATGTGTTTGGTTTGGTTTGGTGGAAAACAAATTTTAGAAGGAAATCAAGATGGACATGCATTGACAGGAGAACTGTTCATCACATTTATTGTTGTTTTCTCGCAATTACTGCGCCCTATTCAGGCTGTTTCAAGTGGGATTGCGGTGATTAACAAAGGAAAAGTATCACTTGACCGCATTAATGAGATTTTACACAGTGATGAGAAAATACTGGAAAAGAAAAATGCACAATCCCTAACTGACTTTCACACCTCAATCATTTTTGACCAAGTTGGATTTAAATACCAACAAGATCCCGTTCTAAAAAACATCAATTGGGAAGTTAAAAAGGGGTCCGCGGTGGCAATTGTTGGAGAATCTGGAAGTGGAAAATCTACCCTAATGGACTTATTGTCCCGTTTTTACGATGTATCCGAAGGCAGAATACTAGTGGATGGGCATGATATCCGAGACCTTAAAATACATGATTTAAGAGACCTAACAGGCATTGTTTCTCAAGAATCCATTTTGTTCAACGTAAGTGTTCGGGAAAACATCGCTTTTGGTGATGAAGAACCTGATATGGAAAAAGTACTACATGCAGCGAAAGTTGCAAATGCGCACTCATTTATTTCAGAGTTAGAAAATGGCTATGAAACAATCATTGGCGAGCGAGGGAATAAACTTTCCGGAGGACAAAAACAGCGATTAAACATTGCGCGTGCTGTATACAAAGATCCCGCTGTTCTTATATTAGACGAGGCAACTTCTGCACTTGATACTGAATCGGAAAAACTGGTTCAGGATGCACTAGAAACATTGATGCAGGGAAGAACGTCTTTTGTAATAGCACATCGATTGAGTACAATAAAAAATGCTGATGAAATCTTGGTGTTATCCAAAGGTGAAATCGTTGAAAAAGGCAGCCACGAAGAGTTGCTTTCTGCTAAATCCCATTATTATAAATTTTGTTCGCTGCAAGGATTAATTTAACTTCTATATTAATTAAGTGTCCGATAAACACTTTGCCACTAAATTTGTTACGAGTATAGTAAAAACTTTATTGCTAAATTTGTACCCTAAACTATTCGTATGAATCACCAAACCGTATCTTTTTCAAAAGAAACAAACGTAGAATTCTACAAAACACTAAGATCAAGAGTAAACAACTACTTCAAAGAAAATAATATATCACGTCACGCAAATGCGACAATGGTGATTAAGACGATCGCTATGTTAGCCATTTACTTAGTTCCTTTTGGATTTTTGTTTGTTGCAGGATTGAGTTCATGGGTTTATTTCCTTTGTTGGATTGGGATGGGAATCGGAATGGCAGGATGTGGACTTTCCATCATGCATGATGCCAACCATGGTGCCTA
>CANMFV010000026.1 GCA_947496835.1 Flavobacteriales bacterium
AAAAAAAAGGCTGCTAAACTTCGGTTTAGCAGCCGTAAGTTAAATTATTTTTGAATCATCAATTTCTGATTCTCAGTACCATTTGCATTTGTCAAACGTACTGTGTAGAATCCAGAAGAAAGAGTAGTCACATTGAAAGAAACATTGTTTGTTCCAATTTCAATGGATTGATTCTGAGCAATAATACGACCAGTTGCATCGATTAATTCGATTTGAATTAGGTCATTTGTGTTTTGATCGAAAGAAACGTTTACTGTTTCGTTCGCTGGATTAGGGAAGATTGTCAAGTTTGAACTTGAAGCCATTTCATTTAATCCAACCGTTACGTCAACTAAGAAAATAGTCGTATCTGTACAGTTTCCATTGATAGCAGTTAAAACAACTGTGTATGATCCGTTCACAGCATAAGCGTGAGCTGGTGCTGTAGCTGATGAGTTTGTGAAGTCACCAAAATCCCAAGAGTATGAAGTAGCTCCAGTAGATGTATTGGTGAATGTCGCAACATTTCCAGCTAAAGTCATTGTTCCAGCAGCAGTTGGAGTTGTGTTAAATGTTACTGTAATTGGAGCTGAAGCACCAACACCATTACATGCATTTGCATTCGTTGTTACCACGTTAACGTTCGTAGCAGTTGCATTAACATCGATGCTTTGTGTTGTCGCACCTGTTGACCATAAGTAGCTATCAGAAGTTGAAGCGGTAATGGTAACGATATCACCAGCACATGCTTGAGTAGCTGTAGCATTGATTGTTGGAGCTGGAGCATTAGAAACGTTCACTGTTGTAGCAGTAGATGTAGCAGCACATCCGTTTACATCTGTAACCGTTACAGAGTATGTTCCAGAAGAAGTAACTGTAATCGATGGAGTTGTTGCGAATCCACCTGCAGAAGTCCAAACGTTACCTGTAGCTGAGCTAGAAGTTAAAACAACTGATCCACCTGTACAGAATGTAGTTGCTCCGTTAGCAGTGATTGTTGGTGTCGCAGGCAAAGCATTTACTGTAATTGTAATTGCGATGCGTTGACTTTCGTCATTGTTAACGTTCGCTTGACTTACATAATATGTAAACGTTCCAGCAGTTGTTGTTGATGGTGTTGGAGCAGTTGTAGTGAATGTACCACCTGTAGCTTGCGTGTACCAACGTAATGTGTTACCCAAAGAAGCATTTGCTGTTAAAGTAGAAGCGGTAGCACCTGCACAGTAAGTGTAAGTTGACGTACTTGTAGAAGGAGCAGAAACACTGTAGAATTTAGCATTCATGAAGTTTGCACCTGAACCTGCCACTGAACCTGCACTTAAACGAGCATCTGGAGTGTTACCTAATACAGGGAATAAATTCACCCAGTTGATTTGTGCAATTGTTTGTGTCGAGTCATTTCCATCAGCACCCCAGAAAGATGTGTAGAAAGCAGAGTTAGAAGCTGCACCACCGCTTGTTCCCGCGTTGAAGATGGTATTTGTGTTATTGGCAAAGTTTGTTGTGAAGTTGTGTGCAAAGACAAGGCTGTCTCCGTTAACATTGTTAACAACTGGTGTACCTTCGATTGATAAACCTTTCTCCCATCCTGTTACAATTGAATTGAAACAAGAGGTAGATGTATTTCTTCTTAAGCGGAATGCTTTTTCGAATTTTTCACCAATGGGTAATGCAATTGTTCCATTTCCTTTAGGTCCAACGATGGTTCCATTTGAGAAAATCGGCATTGTTTTAGGTTGTGCTGTTGATCCAGCCGCATCATTATCTGATTCAAAACAGTTAGAGTCTCCTGGAGCATCAAATAAATCTTTGTCACGAATTGACAAGAAGAATTGAACTTTCCCTCTGTAACCGAAGTCAGTATCGAAATCATCATCTAGTCCTCTGTATGCGATTAAGTGTTTACAGTTAACTGTTCCACCAAACCACTCGAACGAATCATCACCACTAAAAGAAACTTGAACGTTGTCTACAATTGTACCGCTTCCTACAGAACCAAAAGTAATACCATTTACTTCTTTGTTTGGCTCAAGTGCGATTCCAGCGAATTCAATACGAACGAATTTAATAATCCCAGAATTATCTGTATCAAAGTTACCACCGAATTGTGTATCCGTTGTAGGTACAATACCTTCAATATTTGCGACACCGCCTGGTTGGTTGTTTTTAGCAAGCCCCAACAATACAACACCACCCCAGTCACCTTCGTTACGTGATCCTACTGCTTCATTTGAAGTAAATACAATTGGGTTACTAGCTGTTCCGTCTGCAATTAACTTAGCTCCACGTGTAATGATAAGAGTAGCTTGAGTTAATTTATCACCACGAATGATTGTTCCAGGTGCAATCGTTAATGTCGCATTATTTTTGACATACACTTTGTTTTGCAATTTCACCACACCACTCCATGTAGTATTAGCTGTGATGTCTGCAGATACAGTTGTAACTGTTGCTGGATAAACCGTATTTTCAGGATCGAAGTTCGACCATCCTGATGTCCAGTCTGTTGCAGGTGTGTTGTCCGTTACTGGAAAGGCACCTTTGTAGTTGGTCACCGACCAAAATGCATCTTGTGCACTTAGCATTGTGCTCGCAAGTAAAGCTGCACATAGTAAATAATTTTTTTTCATGTTTTTTTGTTTTTTTATCGCAACAAAGTTCCGGTGGAATTGAAGGCCTTACGTTATAGGACCCTTAATTCTACTTTAAGAGTTTGTTAAGAAATGTGTTTCAATGTTAACAAACAAAAAAAAGCGACCTAGGCCGCTTTTTCATAAATAGTTAGATAATAGTGCATTAGAACTTGTATTTCAATGACAAGCTAACAGTTTGTCCAAAGGTGATTTCTTGCCAAGCACTGTCAATTCCTTTGTCGTATTTTTGATTTTTATTGATATCTTGGAAGAAAACTAAGTCTTGAGCCAAGGCATCTTTCACATTTAATTTCACTTCGTATTTATCCTTGAATGTTTTTGATATTTGGAAGTCTAATACATTACGACCATTTTCCCATACACTTGGTTCTTGAACACTTCCAGCAATCGCAATACGCTGTCCCACTAGGTTGTAGGATAAACTTACATTCAGGGCATTCTCATTCGAGTAGAAAAGACCTGCATTGATAATAAACGGTGATTGTCCTTGCATTGGTCTAGAAGAATTTGGGTATTCTTCTTGACCAGAAACATCGCTTAGATCAACTTGTGACTTTATAAGTGAGGCGTTGGTATAGAACGTAAAGTTTTTCCAGAAAGAACTGGTGTCTTTGCTTAAGAAATCTAATTTCATTCGGTATTCAACTTCCGCACCGTAACTTTGAACGGCTCCAACATTACGATAGTATAATTCAGGTGTACCCGATGTACCAGTTCGTAAGATTAACTCGATTGGATTTTGAAAATCTTTATAAAATCCTGAAACACTGATAACTTGTCCTTCGCCAGGAAAATACTCTAAACGCGCATCATAGTTATTAATCAAAGCGCGTTGTAATTTTGGATCACCAGATGTTAAGTTATCGTTCAAGAAGTTGTAAAACGTAAATGGTGCAAGTTCACGGAATTCAGGACGAGACAAAGTTCTAGAAGCACTTGCTCTGAATTGGAAACGTTTTGTGAAGCTATATGTTAGATTGATGGAAGGTAGTATATCTACAACAGTTGTGTCTAGATTTTTTTCAGCGTTCGAACCGAATTCGATGTAATTGAATTGTTGGTTGTAAGATTCAAAACGTGCCCCAGCTACGATTCTTAATTTGCTCAATAAACGCGCATCGATCATGGCATAACCTGCATTCAAGAAAGAAGATGCTTGGTAGCTGTCATCTACATTTGTTCCTTCCTCTAATTTAAAACCACCTTGACCATCTGCCATAACACCGAGATTCTCAGCACTAAAAATCTGATCTTCAGGTAAAAGAAGCAGAGAATCTTTAAAGTTGTTGGAACTTCCCGCTGGATCTAATTTGCTGAATCCAAGGTTTCTTGCCTCGAAAGAACGCGTTCTGTATTGGTGCATTCCACCTGCTTTCAAGTAGTTTTTTGAATCTTCATTTCCAAGTTGATACGAAGCATCATATCGACCACTGTAGATGCGCTCATCCAAGTTCGACCAAAACATGTTTCCGGCACCAAGTGTAGAGATGTCGTTTGGTTGAATGACGGCAAAGTAAGGTTGAGTGGTATCAGTCTGTTGGTAAACGGTTCTTCTTAAGAATGGAATTTGACGAGATATATCGCTTATTCCGGTATTCCAAGAAAGTTTGATTTTATCTTTAATCGTGTGATTTCCGATTAATTGACTGGTTAATAAGTTGTTTTGTGTGTACCAGATATTCGTGGATTTCTCATTGTATGGTTCTGAGATGTCCATATTACGTTTCCCATTTCTTATGTTCACCTTGTCATCAGCACTTATGGAATACATCGTTTTCAATTGAATGTCATTTTTAGGATTCAATTGGTATTTCAGGTTTAGCATTCCAGTGTTAAGGACGGACTGTGTGTATGCAGAGTCACGTAACTCATTTATTGTTGATGGCTTCGCCGAAGAAGCGGTTTCCTCAAATTCTCTTCTTGTCACATAATTGAACTGAAAATTATTTGTGTATGAGTAAGCAAAAACGTAGCCAAATTTTTGCTTGTTTTTTAGTTTAAACATGTTTCCAATGGAATATTGCAAACTAAGATTAGGCAGTGCTGTCATGTTACTAGTACCCCATGAATTTGGAATTTTTTTCGCGTATTCTGCTTTTTGGCTGCTCGTAAGCCCATTAAATTCAGCTGTTGATGGAAGCCCTTCGGGTATTTGACGTGTGTTCGATCCCAAGCCGAAAATATCGGAATTCCCACTTGCATACGTTTTGAAATTATTAAAGGTAGTGATGCTGTTATAAGCACCACCTATTTGAATGTTTTGAAATGCTTCATCACGCGGTTCTAACGTTTTAATATCAATCACTCCACCCGCAAATTCTCCCGGAAGCTCAGGAGTAGCACTTTTCATCACAAAAAGGTTCTCCAACATGTTGGATGGGAAAATATCGAATGCAAATGCTTTACGGTCACTTTCCGTACTTGGTAAAGAAGCTCCATTAATAAGTGCGAAATTATAACGATCACTTAATCCACGGACAACAACAAATTTATTGTCCTGAACACTTGCGCCACTGATACGTTTAAATACATCCGACACACGTGCATCGGGTGTTTTAATGAAGGTGCTTTTATTGATGCCATCTACAAGTCCTCCTTGATTTAACTGCATTTTGGTAATCTCCGCATCTCCTTTTGGTTTGGTCTGAAAGATTACTTTCACATCCTTTTCGTTTTTGGTCGCATTGTCCATATCAAAATTAACCACTGTGTTCTGTCCAGCTTTCACGGTGATGTTTTCAACTTTCTGAGATAGGTAACCCATGAATCGTACCTCCATAACATATGTGCCTTGCTCAACACTTGGAAAAGAAAATGCTCCAGCTGCGTCTACAATGGCCATTTTGTTAACTCCCATCAACATAACTTTAGCAGATTCTAACGGATTGTTGTTGTTTTTATCTTTTACTACTCCGGAAATACTTCCCGCTTGAGCAAAGGAAATGAGTTGAATACAACTAAAAATAACGAGGGTAAAAAAGCGAAAATAGGTCTTCATGTTACGGAATTAATTCAAGATGCAAAGGAACGCTGACTTCTTAATCCGTAAATTAATCAAAAGTTAAGGTTATGTTAATTGAATGCGAGCAACACTTAACATTTCCTTAATATTAAGAAAGGAGGACTATTGCCCTCCTTTTCAATTCAATCTTGAATGTGAATTTTTAGTCGAAAACAACCTTCATTTCAACACGTCTGTTTTTCTGACGTCCTTCAGCTGTTTCGTTCGTCGCAATTGGTTTTGTTTCACCGTAATATAAAGTAATGAAACGTGTCGCATCGATTCCTTGTGAAACGAGGTATACCTTCACCGCTTCTGCGCGTTTTTTGGAAAGAAGCATGTTTGCCGTATCATCACCTTGACTGTCGGTATGTCCAGTAATCTCTAGTTTCCACGTTGGTTTTTTCTTCAAGACTTCGGCTAATTCACTTAAGGATACTTTCGAGCCCTCTACAATGATATCTTTCGATACCTCAAACTCTAAGTTATCAAAAGCTGTTTTCAATACCTCAATAATCGCTTGTTCAATCACCGGACACCCTTTGTTTGATTTTGGACCGGGTGTATTTGGACAATCATCATCTTTGTCTAAAAGTCCATCTTGATCACTGTCTTTGTAAGGACATCCTTTGTTTGCCTTTGGACCCGCCAACGTTGGGCATTCATCATCTTTGTCCAAGATTCCATCGCTATCAGTGTCTTTGTATGGGCAACCACGGTTTTCTTGTGGACCCGCAACATCTGGACATTCGTCGATAAAGTCATAAATTCCATCCGCATCTTTATCCGGACATCCTTTATTTTCTTTTGGACCGGCATTATCTGGACATGCATCTTCGTCATCTGCCACACCATCAGCATCTCTATCTGGACATCCTTTCAGTGTGAGAAGTCCGGCAACAGTTGGACATGCATCTTCGGAATCAATGATTTTATCCCCATCTGTATCTGGACATCCTTTGTACTCTTTTAATCCTGCAACGGTTGGACATGCATCTTCAGAATCGATGATTTTATCCCCATCGGTATCTGGACATCCTTTATATTCTTTTAGTCCTGCAACTGTTGGACAGGCATCTTTTTTATCGATGATTTTATCTCCATCCGTATCTGGACATCCTTTAAATTCTATTGTTCCAGGTTCGTTAATACAGTCATCATCAGAGTCTGGAATCCCATCATTATCGGTATCCGGACAGCCTTTGAACGCCCATGTTCCTGGGACATCTTTACAATCATCTTTTTTATTGGACACTTTATCTTTGTCCTTGTCTTTAACGCGGTGGTAGATGATAGGAATTCGGCTGCCAAAATAAAATTCGATTCCACTCACATTACCCTTTGCCATGATGGTTTTCATATCGGTAATTCCCATAACAAGCGGTCCGATTCGCGTGGCTAAACCGTATTTCATTCCACTATATTGATTCATGGAAATGGGCATATAAAGTCCGAAATAAGGGCTATCAAAACTAGGGGTGATGGAGAATTGATTCGCTGTTTTAACTTTTGTATCCTTTCCTTGAGAAATGAGATTCACCATGGAAGTGGCATTGATATAGAATCCTTTCCAAATTTGGTAATCAAATTGCAGGCTTACTGCCGTTGGTGTGCGCATTCTAAACGTTTCAGATGGATCTTGAAGGGATACCCATTCTTTGTTTCCAGCAGCGGAAGATTGTTGTATTAGGCTGTCGATGACTCCGTCAAAACCCTCCAGATTAGTCGCTGAATCAAAGGTTTGAAGGTTGAATAAATTCGAAGTGTTCACTGCAAAATTTCGGCTTAAACCTCCTTTGGTGAATTTCATGCTCCCCATATCTAAAATGGACAATCCAGCGCGAAGTTTGTATTTATTTTCATTTCTACGCCATAAATCCGTTTCGCCATCCATGTCGTATTTGTAATTGGCATGTTTTGGACGGTATTCGTATACTGCTCCAATGTCTAAACCAAATCCTAGTTTGGACGAAGGATCGATAATATCTGAAATGCTTGGATTTTGTCCGTTCATTCCATTATTGATAATCCCATTGATGTTGTTTGAGTATCCGTAATCAAATGTTCCTGTTAAATATTGTGAAGTATCCTCATTGACTAAGTTATATGAGAAATCATCTGTGTGAACATAAGCTGCAGCGTGTCCAAGTAATACTTTAGGAGCGATACCGATTTTCAAGAAATGTTCTTTGTTATCAATCACCACTTGAGAATAGTTGAATCCAATTTCCGACCAAGTCATGTAGTTTATATTGAATAATTGCTCATTATAAACAGCATTCCATAAGCTCGGGTGTTCCAATCCGTCTTCTGCCAAAACAGCGAGTTTGGGATCCATGTTATCGATATTCACGATAGTTCGGTTGCGGACATTGAATCCAATAGCGGTCTTTTCGTTGATGTGAAACATTGTATTCAAAAGATCCACTTGGAAATTAATGTTTGCTCCCAAGGTTTTCGTTGAAGTTTCATCGTAGTTGCGAACGATAAAACGATCGATAAACGTTGAGTCAGGTTTCGACCAAGCGTTTAATATAGCTGTGTCCGAAAAAGATTTGTACCACCAATATCCGTCACCTCCTTGGGCGCTGCGCATTGCATTTGCATCGAAGTAGCCAAAGTTTTGGTACATATTCATGTTTGTTCCGAACAGTAACAGATCGAATTTGTAACGACCATCAACAAAACTGGCTGGATTCACCTGATTACCAATGACACCTGCGAAGTTACTAGAACTAAGCCCAAGGTAATTTTGTGCATTAATTTGTGCTTGGATTGCAAGCAAAGAAAGGCAAATGACTAGTTTTTTCATAATTTACTGTTTCGTGTATTGGATGAGGTAGGAACCTAGGAACGTTGTGATGGAATAGGCGCTACTACCGAATGGACTAACCTGAACTTTTCTTTCACCATGACGTTCGTTTTGGTCGCTAGCGCGTCCGTTTTGATCTAATATTAATAATTCATTTTCAAGGGCATCCAATAAACAAAGGATGGGTAAGCCATTTTTCGAACTTTCGATGCTTAATGCGCTAATTTCTTGCACGGGCATTGTTTTTTCCCAAATAATTTTTCCGTTTTTATAGGCATAAAGTTCTTTGCCTCGTGATAGCACACAAACTAGCTCCTGGTTTAATAGGTAGGAGCCGAGCAGTTTAACGTTACTTTTTGTAGAAAATTGTGTTGGCTTATTATTTTTAATCATCGTGAGGTTTGAATTTTTAACAGAAATCGGGACGAATTCCAACCCTGTATTAAGTAAGTTATAGGTACTGTCTATTGACATTTTGCTCAGTGTTTTGCGCTTTGCTAAATCGATTGTGTAGTACATGCTTGAAGTAAGTACACCCAGTATTGGGTTCTTTGCTTGCGAAGTAACCGCTAATTGTTTAATCGATCCGTTTACCTGAAAAGGTTTGATGACCGTTCCTTGTTCGTTGAGCAGTTGAATACTATTCGCTGAATTGGCCACAACAAACTCCATTTTGTTTTTAGTGAAGTAGGCACTAGGAGGGACGTTCTTTTGAGTTGTCATGCGAAAAACAAGACGCCCTGTTTTATCAAAAAGTTGGGTTTCTCCTTCAAATTGAACCGAAACGTAAGATTGTCCAACATCGACAAGGCCCATAGACACCACTTCTTGTGGACATGGCTTCTCCCATTTTTTCAATCCATTAATGTATCCGACTAATGTGTGGTTTTCGGTGAGGGCAATTACATTTCCTCTTTCTGGAAAAGCAGCAAAGTCAATCACACGAACTCCTGGATTCATAACGAAATAATCTT
>CANMFV010000027.1 GCA_947496835.1 Flavobacteriales bacterium
GAAAAGTTTCCATTGTGCGCAATTACATTTGCAGAGGTTCTAGCGACAGCTGACTTGCCAGCAGGTGTGGTGAATATTTTAACTGGTTCAGCCAATGAAATGCTACCAACACTAGCCGAACACATGGATGTGAATTCCCTTTTTCTATCCAATGCATCAAACGAAATAGTGAAATCGACACAGTTATCGGCGGTTGACAACTTAAAACGCGTTGTTGTAAGAAACGATAATTGGCTTCAGGAAGATGCACAAGGAATTTCGTTCATTTCTAGCTTTCAAGAAATCAAAACGACCTGGCATCCCATTGAACAAATTGGTGGAGCGACTAGTTCCTATTGATGTTAATTTCTATTAATTTTATTTAGGTTGATTGAATATTTTATATCTTTAGGCAAACTTAAAAACACACAATTATGAAAAAAATTTTATTAGTAACGGCTTCCATTTTATTTTTGGTTGCATCATGTACCGTTGAAAAAAGAGTTTACCGCAACGGATTTAACGTTCAATGGCATGCCATGAATGGAATTTCTAAAAAGGATAAACAAGTAGAGGCGAATTCTGAAATTGAAGAGTTGGCTGCTGCACAAGTGATTAAAGCACCGAAAGTGAATGTGACAACTGCGGATACATATGAAGCAGCGGTTGAAGCAACGGCGATTTCTGTCCCGCAAAATGATGTGGCATCTGTTGATGTGGCACCAGTTGTAATGGATACAAAAACGGTTGCGAATGACATTAAAGGAATGGCAGCAATAACGATTCAAAATAGTCCAAAAAATAAAGAAGTTAAACAAGTTGCTAAAAAAGAAATCAAAGCACTTAAAAAAGCGTTGAAATCACAAAGTAAAAGTGATGACGTTCCAGTTGGATTATTATATGCTTTATGCTTCTTTATTCCTTTTGTTGCTGTTGGTTTAGTAACAGATTGGGATACGAAAGAAGTAATTATTAATATCCTTTTGTCTTGTTTGTGTGGAATTCCTGGAATCATTCATGCTTTCATCGTAGTGAGCAAAAACTCATAGAGAATTTGAAATACATCGTTTTTAGCGGGTTAATAGTCTTGCCGATTGTGCTATGGCTATTGCCCGCTTCTTTTTTTGACCAGGGTCAGTCCTTGTGTTTGTCGGTTTTGCTCCTAGATCAGCAATGTTATGGCTGTGGAATCACTAGAGCCGTTCAACACTTTATTCATTTTGATTTCCAGACAGCATGGAATTACAATAAATTGGTGGTCATTGTTGCCCCAATTCTAATTTTAGTTTGGCTTAAATGGGTGACGGCTGCTTGGATAAAAATCACCAACAAGGTGAGTGAGAATTAATATAAATTTGTGAGTTCCCTCCATTTCTGCATCGCAGAATGAATCATATTCTCAGCACCCATTTCATATCGAGCGAGTTCATAGTTTCCTTCGGTATCGGGAAGAAGCACATTCATTCGGTTAAAGAAATCAATGGATAATTGACTTCCAGCATCTTTTACGAGATGATTGATTTTATCCATTGAACAACCAGAAGCTTTCACGGCATTTTCATTGGCAACGATAACCAGCGCTGCTTCGTGTAAAACGAATCCAACTGCATCGAGTGATTTACCATGTGTTTGCCAGGAAGAAACGAATTGAGTGAGTGATTCATTCAACCAGGAAATTTCCGTGGCTGACATTTTGCGGTCTCCAACGAATACCCACAAACGTGCATCCGTGGGAAAGTGAGAGGGAATATTATAAGTCTGCTGCATGTGCAATGAGTTCAGCTACATCCATTACCTTCACGTCACCTTCTTTCTCGAAGTTTTTCACGCCGTCTGTCATCATCGTGTTGCAAAATGGACAACCAGTAGCGATAATCTCCGCCTGTGTCTCTAATGCGTCCTCTGTGCGCTCTACGTTAATTTCTTTGTTGCCTTTCTCCGCTTCTTTGAACATTTGAGCGCCACCAGCTCCACAACAGAGCCCTTTGGATTTACAACGCTTCATTTCAACTAATTCAGCATCCAATTTCTCGATCAATGAACGAGGAGCTTCATAAACGTCGTTCGCACGTCCCAAATAACATGGGTCATGGAAGGTGATTTTTTTTCCTTTAAAGGTTTCTCCTCCTTCTAAAACGAGTTTCCCTGTATTTATTAGGTCTTGTATGAGTTGAGTATGGTGAATAACTTCATAATTCCCACCAAGTTCTGGGTATTCGTTTTTAAGCGTATTGAAACAATGTGGACATGCGGTAACGATTTTCTTTACCTCATATGCGTTTAGCACTTCGATGTTCATCATGGCTTGCATCTGAAAAGTAAATTCGTTTCCAGCGCGTTTTGCCGGATCACCGGAACAACTTTCTTCGGTTCCAAGTACAGCAAAGTTAACCTGACACTTGTTCAATATTTTCACAACTGCTTTGGTGATTTTTTTTGCGCGATCATCAAAACTACCAGCACAACCAACCCAAAATAAAATATCAGGAGATTCGCCATTTGCCATTTTCTCGGCCATTGTAGGAACTATCATAGTCAGTCTTTTATGCTTATTTAGCTACTTGTATTAATCTTCGTTCGCCCAATTTAAGCGCTCGTTTTGTGCAAATTGCCATGGTGCGCCATTGTTTTCAATGTTTGTTAACATGCCTGTTAACTCGCTTGGCACCTTCGATTCTTCCATGACTAAATAGCGGCGTAAATCAACGATTATAGACAAAGGATCAATATTAACCGGACATTCTTGCACGCAAGCGTTACAGCTTGTACAAGCCCAAAGTTCTTCTTCTGTTATATAATCCCCAATGAGGCTTTTACCGTCATCATAGCCTTTGCCGTTTTTTCGGTAATTTTCACCGACTTCAACCAAACGATCTCTGGTGTCCATCATGATTTTTCGAGGAGATAATAGTTTTCCTGTTACATTCGCTGGACAAGAAGATGAACAGCGTCCACATTCTGTACAGGTGTAGGCATCCAATAAGTTCTTCCAAGTCAAATCAGTGACATCCTTCGCTCCAAAACGCTTCGGTGCTTCTTCTGGATTTGCGGGAGCTGCATACGGATCTGCGTTTGGATCCAACATCAACTTCACTTCATTGGTCACAGATTCCATATTTGTGAACTTTCCTTTTTCCTCTAGGTTTGAATAAAAGGTGTTCGGGAAAGCCAATAAAATGTGAAAATGTTTTGAATAGGGAAGGTAATTTAAGAACGCAAATACCATCAAAATGTGTCCCCACCATCCGATGCGTTCGATTACTTGAAGTGCATCTATGCTTAAGTTTTCGAATAGCAACGGACCTAAATAAGAAGAAATAGCGAAATCAAAATGTCCTTTAGCGAATGCTACATGTGATCCACCACGACTATATAATACCTCATCCGCTCCATTCATGCTGAAAATACAAGCGATAAGAACGACTTCAGCTATCAAGATGATATTGGCATCTTTCGTAGGCCACCCGATAAGTTCCTTCATAGTGAAGCGTGGTAATTTCAACAAGTTTCTTCGAATTAAGAAAGCCAAGGTTGCAACGAATGCTAACACAGAAAGGATTTCTATGAAACTAATCATAAACGTATAAAATCCTCCAAGTTTGAAATAAAAGAAACGGTGATGACCGCTCAATCCATCAATGGCTATTTCAATCAATTCAATTTGCGTAATAACAAAAGCCACATATATAGCAAGGTGCAATAAAGCTGGGATTGGGCGAGAAAACATTTTCTTCTGTCCAAAAGCGACTAAAATCATCGTTTTAATGCGTTCTCCCTTTTTGTCCGAACGATCAATGTCTTGTCCAAGTAATATATTATAGCGCACTTTCCATGCGTTGTACGCAAAGAATCCGACTCCCGCGCTTAAAAGAATGGCAAATAATATAATTTCCATGAACGTTTAAATTAATCTGGAATGGTGTCTAACCATTTTTTGAATTTCACTTCTTCTTTTTCACTCAAAATAAGTCCTTCAGATTTCTTGCCGAAAACGGAGAAGTGAATGTACCTATCGGGATTCGCTTGAAGATCTGTAACTAGATTTTGAAGATCTTTGTTTGTAACAACTAATTCGTTGTAAAGTTTTTCGTCATGAATAAGTTTGCCCAAAGTTCCATGACCATTTTCGACATCTTCTAACACAAGGTTTAATTTTTTCACTGTTGTTTGCGCGTCTAGTAAAATCGATTTAAAGTCAGCACTTACAAAGTCATCTGTAATTTTTCGTGTATTGCCAATAATCTTGGTTAACTCATCATTACTTTTTCGAATATTTAGGGTTATTGATTCGACATTGGCCATGATTTTTGTAAATTGAATACGCTCAGCTGCAACAAATCCTTCGATTTCGTTCGCTACTCTTCCAAGACGTCTGATGGTAATCTTCACTTCTTTCAAACTGCCTTCAATTTCAGAGGTGGCAGTTGTATCCCAAAAAGAGGACAAAGAAACGACCATTCGATCGATGGAACCCATCATTTTTTGAAGTCGTTGCGAGATTGGATCAGCATACGCCTTTACTTGCGTAACCATGTCAATAGAAATTTTACCAGGAATGACACTTTTTGCTTTGTAATATCCTTTTGAAATATCTTCAGGTGTGTGAATTATTAAACATTTATTTATAAAATCCAGGGAGCCAATTTCGACAAATGACCCTTTAGGTAGACGAATGTCCTCTTCTTGAATGTTAAAAGTCATCATGACTTTTTTGTCAATTGAACCATTCGGCATCGATTTGATTCCAGTTACTTTACCAACGGTAACGCCATTTAATGTGACGTTGCTAGACACCATAATTGACCCAGTATTAGGGAAATACGCTTTGTATTCAGTGTCTCCGCCAAGAAAACTATTCCCTTTCAGGAAGTTTATTCCCGCGTAAAGAACAGCGATGGAGGCCAAGGCAATAAGGGCTGCTTTAATTTCTTTCGTGAACTTCAAACTACTTTTTTTCTGCTAATTTAATAGCTTTTTCGATACTAATTCGCTCTCCATTGAGGAAGGCTGCTACGAATGCGTGATTAAATCCTTTTTCAATCAACTCATTTTTATAGTTTTTGGCACCTGCAAGGTCATTTTTATAGGTTCCAGTACAATATTTGAAAATGTTGTTTTCTTCATATTCAAATACTTCAAGTCCTTTAAATCTCGATGAATTCAAGGCTATTTTTCGATCCGATGTCTCAATTTGAATGCGGAAAACAAGTCCGGAGGAATCTGCTTTTTCTTTAACCGTTTCAACTGGTTTCGGCTCTGGACTTTTTTCGACAGGAACCGATGAAATTGGTTTCCCTTCCATTTGATTTTTGTAATTTTCAAATGCTTTAAACATTGCCGAAGACATTTTCTCTTGTCCGTCAGATGAACCAATAAATTTTTCTTCCGTTGGATTTGGTAAAAATCCGGTCTCGATTAGAACACTTGGCATCGTTGTTTTATAAAGCACCAAGAATCCAGCTTGTTTCACACCACGGTCATATCGACCAATTTTTTTAAATTCTTTTTGTAAGTATTCCGCAAATTCAATGGAATGATTGAGGTAAACGGCGCCCTGTAATTGCAACTGAATAATGGCATCGGGGGATAAATCAAAATCTTTGTATTTGGCACCTTTGTCATCCTCTAAAACGATAATCGAGTTTTCTCGCTCCATGACACGTTGCTGTGCCTCGGTTCTGTGTAATCCGAGAACATAGGTCTCTGTCCCATAGGCGGAACTACTACCTGCATTGGCGTGAATGCAAATAAATAAATCTGCATTTGCTTTATTTGCGATGTTGGCCCGGTCAATTAATTCAACAAATACGTCCGTTGTTCGTGTGTAAATGACATTTATTTCGGGATATTTCGATTTTATTTTTGCACCTAGTTTTAAGGCCATTTCCAAACAAACGATTTTTTCATGTGCAAAAGAACCATGACATCCTGGATCTTTTCCGCCGTGACCAGCGTCAATGACTACCGTTTTAATTCCATGTTTTAAGGAGTGTTGTCCGAAAAGGGAGGTCGAAAATATAAACAACGACATCAAACCTAATAAATAGAGTTTACATTCGTTCTTTACAAACAACTTGAATTTTGGTAGCTTTGTACGTTTAAGGCGCATACCACAAAATTAAGAGCCAACATTGACCACAAGACCATTCATACAACAACTTTTCTTCGTCACATTGTTAATAATGTGCAGTTTGTCTGTCGTTACAGCCCAAGATACGCTGATAGTCAACGATTCAAGTATGGAGAATATCATTATTTACGGTGCTGATCAACGCATTTTTAATGATGTGGAGAAAAAACAAGTTCACTTATATGGTAATGCGAAAGTAGAAATGGATGGACTCTTAATCACTGCAGGATATATTTTATTGGACCTCGATGCGAATGAAATTTCAGCGAAGTACCGATATGACCAAGATAGTAACAAAGTAGAATTTCCTGTTTTTACGGAAGGAGGAGAGACAATCACCTGTCATTCTCTAAAATACAACACTGAAACCGAAAAGGGATTCTTAGAGGAATTAGGCATCAAACAAGATGAGTTCTATTTCCATATGGAAACGGCGAAACGACATGCGAACGATGAAATACACTTGTTAAAAGGACGTTTAACAACCTGTGATTTAGAGGAGCCACATTACCATTTTCAATTAAGCAAGGGTGTGATAGTTCCCGAAGAACGAATTGTGACTGGACCGATGAATTTATGGATAAAAGGCATCCCAACTCCCCTTGGTTTACCTTTTGCCTTTATTCCAACGAAAGAACAAAAAACCAATGGATTATTATTTCCTGAGTTTGTTCCTTTGTCAAATTACGGATTTGGCGTCCAAAATTTAGGTTATTATTTCCCAATCAATGATCAATTCCAAACATCGGTTTATGCAAATTTGTATAGCCGTGGTTCTTGGGGCTTAAGAAACGACTTAGATTATTCAAAACGATATGGATTTTCGGGAAGTATTTCCGTTGGATTCCAGCAGTTCAATTTGGGTTTCCCAACGAAAGATAAAAACAATAAATTAAGTATCCAGTGGTCTCACCGAAAAGCTCCGAAATCCAATCCTTTTTGGACTTTTTCATCGAACGTGAATTTCATTTCAGATAACAATTCAAAAAATAACTTAGACCCAATAAATCCAGAATATTTCACCAATTCATTTAATTCAGACATCAATATCAATCGTTCTTTCCCAGGAAAGCCATTTAACATGGGGATGAAACTTTCGATGCGTCAGAATTCCATTGCCAAAAACATTGCATTGGTGAGTCCAGTGCTCAATGCGAATTTAACGCGTGTTTTCCCCTTTAAAAATACATTTAAAACAAGCAATAAGAACTGGAAAAAAACAGTGGAACGCATCGGGTTTACCTACAATTTAGAGGGGCAAAACCGTTCTAATTTTTCTGATCAATTGCTTTCAACAGGTGATTTCTCCGCTATCTCGCAACAATTCATGAATGGATTTTCTCAATCCATGACCATTCAAACGACTTCAGGTCTTTTTGGAAACGCAATAAAAATCAATCCAACGATTAACTACGGAAATAAGATCAATTTCCAGCAAATTCAGAAATTTTACGATCCAGTTGCCAATAAAGCTCAAAATGATACCCTGCAACAATTTGGAATGGCTCATGAAATGAATTTAAGTTTGAACTTGACCAGCGTAATTTATTCCTATTATCAATTTATTGGAAAGAACAAGCCGAAATTGCGTCACTTAATTACACCATCTGTTGGATACCGTTATGTCCCTCAATTTAATGAATTGGTCCAAGCCAATGTTGGTGTAAATCAGTCTTCAGTAAAATACTCACCCTTTGAAAACTCGATTTATAGTGTTGGAAATTCGCAAAAAGCGTCATTATTGAATTTCGGAGTAAATAATACGATGGAATTAAAAGTTAAGTCGGATAAAGACACCTTAACAGGATTTCGAAAAATACGTTTGATTGATCAGTTATCTGTAAATGGAAATTATGATTTCATGAAAGACTCGATGCGTTTGTCGAACATTGCACTAAATCTGAGAATCAGTCCAGCTGATTGGATTAATTTCGTGTCAGGCGCTAATTTTAGTCCCTATGCATGGAACGCGAACGGGAAAACATTAAGCACTTATGCGCTATCAAGCCAACAAGGATTGGGTCGTTTTTTAGGAACGAATTTCACTACATCGATTACAATTGCGCCAAAAAAATCCAGAGAAAAGGTCGCGAATAGCGCAGTAATAGTAAATGAGCAAAATTGGAACGCTGATTTTAATTATTATGCGCTTCATCCCGAGCGGGCAGTTTACTTTGATATTCCATGGAAAATGAGTTTATCACATGTATATTCCATCAATGTTAATCAATCCATTTCAAGCGCGAATCCTGCTAAAAATGAATTCGTTCAAACACTCGTGATGAGTGGAGATGTTAGTATGACAAAACGATGGAATTTATCAGGAAATTTGAATTTTAACTTGCAAGAGTTCACCTTAACAAATGCATATTTTTCCTTAAACAGGAATTTACATTGTTGGGCATTGTCCTTCTATTATGTTCCAGTTGGAGGGAATAAAAGTTTCTTGTTTAGTATTCGAAATACGTCGTCCATTTTCAAGGATGCAAAAATTGAAATACGCAGACCTCCGGCATTGTTGTAGGAATTACTTGATTCCTTGTCCAGTCATTTTCCCAACAACATAAGTAAATTTTGCTCCAAGAAAGACGATTTGCGCTGAATAATGCACCCAAGCTAAGGTCACAAATAGCGAATTGGCAATACCGATTTTACCTAGAACGAAATAATTACGAAGGTAGTAGTTGATGATGAATTGACTAAGAACAAGTAAAACCGAGGTAAAAATCGCTCCTTTAAAAGCGACATTCCATTGCACTTTTGCATCGGGAATGAATTTAAATACCAAGGTAAAAATCATTAAATTGCTTCCAATGGTTAGTATATTTTGAAGAATATTCAAAGAGAAATCCATGAAACCACTATGGTATTGATTCCAATTTTGTATCGCTGAAAAAATAAATACTTGCGCAAAGTAAAAGAGGATAATGATTAACGCAAAAATGGCTAAAAGTCCCATGGAGATAAAGCGAAAGCCGATAATGTCCATAAATAAATTTTCTTCCTTTCGGTTTTTTACGTTCACATTGAAGAACTCATTCAAGCTACGTTTAAGCGAAACAAAAAATGCGGAACAACTATAAAGAAGCACGGCAATACTGACCATTTCAAAGAAAAAATTAGGTTTATGCATGGACATGCCATTTACAACATCCATTATGGAAGTACTATCTTCCATCCCCATTTGGTTCCGAAGTAATTCCGAAACCATTTCTTTCATGTTTTTTGGTCCAACGATGCGACCAAAAATTGAACTTGTTAAATAGATAATCGGAATAAAAGCAAATAAGGTATAGTA
>CANMFV010000028.1 GCA_947496835.1 Flavobacteriales bacterium
CAATCAAAAAAGCTGGATTTACACCGGGTGTTGATATGCACATCGCATTAGATGCTGCTGCATCTGAATTTTATAACGTTGAGAAGGGAATTTACCATTTTGAATCTACCAATACAGATATGACCTCCGAAGAAATGGTCGATTACTGGGTTGATTGGTGTGAAAAATACCCCATCATTTCAATTGAAGACGGTTTAGCTGAAGACGACTGGAAAGGATGGAAACTTGCAACGGAAAAACTAGGACACAAAATTCAATTAGTCGGTGATGATTTATTTGTCACAAATACACAACGCTTATCTCGCGGAATTGATGAAGGAATTGCGAATTCGATTTTAATTAAAGTGAATCAAATTGGTACATTAACGGAAACAATTGAAGCGGTTCAAATGGCTACGAGAAATGGCTATACATCTGTCATGAGTCATAGAAGCGGTGAAACGGAAGATAATACAATTGCAGATTTAGCTGTTGCACTGAATACCGGACAAATTAAAACAGGTTCAGCATCACGAAGCGATCGTATGTCAAAATACAATCAACTTTTACGTATTGAAGAAGAATTAGGGGATACTTCCGTTTATATCGGGAAGAACTTTAAATTTTTAAAATAAAAGTGGAACATCGTTTTAATCTTCGTGTTTACGCATTGATTATCGATGAAAATAAACGCATTCTACTTTCAGATGAATACCGATCTGGACACTTTTTCACGAAATTTCCAGGCGGTGGTGTTGAAGCAAATGAAGGTATTTTAGCCGCGTTAAAAAGAGAATTACAAGAGGAGTTATCAGCAGAAGTGTTGAACTCCTCTTTTTTTTATTTCAATGATTTTGAACAGGTCTCTGCTTTCGATCCAACACAAAGTCTTGTTGCCTTTTATTACCTGGTTCAACTAAAAGAACCTGAATGCTTAGGAACCAACGCATACCCTACTCCATTTACTGAAGAAACAGAAAAACAAAGATGGATAGACATTACCGAATTACACGAAACAGATCTTACCTTCCCGATAGATCAATTGGTTTTAAGAAAATTGAAGGGAATGCTTATTTCTTGAAATTAGAAGCGACAACAAGGTCTTTTGTTCCATGTGTCCAAGAATAAAATCCTTCACCGGACTTCACTCCTTTTTTACCAGCGGTTACCATATTGACTAACAATGGACATGGCGCATATTTTGGATTTCCAAAGCCATCATGCAATACTTCCAAAATAGCTAAACAAACATCCAAACCAATAAAATCCGCTAATTGTAATGGACCCATTGGATGAGCCATTCCTAATTTCATAACCGTATCGATTTCTTCCACTCCTGCTACTCCCTCAAACAAGGTGTAGATTGCTTCGTTAATCATCGGCATCAAGATGCGATTGGCAACAAATCCAGGATAGTCATTTACTTCAACTGGAACTTTCTTTAATTGACGTGAAGTTTCCATAATAAGGTTGGTTACCTCATCCGAAGTTGAATAGCCACGGATAATCTCCACCAATTTCATCACTGGAACCGGATTCATAAAGTGCATTCCAATGACTTTGTCAGCTCTATTTGTAACAGCCGCAATTTTGGTGATAGAAATAGAAGACGTGTTTGTCGCAAGAATCACCTCAGGCGATGTTACTTCATCTAATTCTTTGAATATTTTTAATTTTAAATCAATGTTTTCGGTTGCTGCCTCTACCACTAATTCAACACCTTTCACTCCTTCAGCGATGCTCGTAAAAGTTTTTAAATTACTCAATGTCGCTTCTTTTTCAGCTAAGGTAATGGCTTCTTTAGCTACTTGACGATCCAGGTTTTTTTCAATGGTTACAATAGCTTTATCTAATGCCGATTGCGACACATCAATTAAATGTACCTGATGATTGAATTGAGCAAAAACGTGCGCAATACCATTTCCCATTGTACCAGCACCAATAACAGCAACATTTTTCATTGAATATTTTTTAGCAAAGATAGTAAGTTCAAGTGGAGATAAGTTTATTTCAGCTTACTTTGGTGAAAAATTCTTTTGAATTTAATTCGAACGGTGAAAAGTCAATAAACCGCTTTTACATTCAATGGATCAACTCCGCTATTCGATTAGAAATAAGGTCAGGATTTTTAGGGCCAATAGAGTAGATATTATTTACTATTTTTGAAGTGAAATCTTGCTTTTTTAGCGCATACAAATACTTACTTAACCTATATTTTTTGAGTTTTTTTGAGAAATACAAAAATTACGTAATCACATTTGGGACTGAAATTTTCATACTTATTTTAAGTTTTGTCATTTTTAGAATCGCAAATGAACGTATGTCCGATATTTCTTTTAGTGAATATACATTATCACGGAGGAACATCTCTTTTTTACAACCATTACTAATGATTGGCTTAGGTGTCGCTGTTCCTCGATATGTGAGTATTTACCCAAAGAGAGACTCCTTTCTGCCGGCAAGTTTAATCTTAATGACCATAGTAAGTTTATTGTTTTTAATCGGAATGACCGTAGGTAGTCGTTTTTTTTCCAAGCTGTTTTTTGGAGAGGTGACATACCAATCATACATCGTGCCTTTGTGCATCTTATTAATCGGCTATGGATTTCATGCCATCCTTAATGGCTATTTACGAGGCAAAAAAGAAGTTTATTTTTCCAATTTGATTCAATTAGTGAATATCGGTTTGTTGCCAATATCCGTTTTACTCTTTACTCAAAATGTTCAACAGCTCCTATGGATTAATGGTGCATTTCTATTGATTAGTTGTTTGATTTTTGGAATGTATGTTTTTATAAAGCGGCATATAAATACGGATTATCAATCATTATTGGAAGACGCAAAACTCATGTTGAAATTTGGACTCCCAAGAATCCTAGGTGACTTTGCATTATTAGCCATGTTAACTTTCCCAACATACATCGTGCTTTCCTTGCAAAAAAATGTTGTGGCCGGTGGTGACATAGCTTATTCCATTACGCTTTTAAATTTAGTTGGTGCAGCTTTTGGGCCATTGAGTTTGGTGCTTTTACCTGAAATCGGTGGCTTTCTTGCAGACAAACGATTTGATTTAATTAAAAAACGATTTTACGTTTTCGTTTTTTCAAGTCTCCTACTAACACTTATCGGTTACCTCACATTTTATTTTTTCCATGAATTTATTTTAAACCTACTTCTTGGGGAAAATCACCGCAGTGAGATTTTCGAGATAGCCAAAATTATCCTACTTGGTAGTTTCGGTTATGTAATCTACATTATATTGCGTAGTTTTTTGGATGCCATTCATGTAAAAGCAAAAAACGCCACAAACCTAATAATAGCCCTTGCAATCTATATTTTGATGGCTGCTTATGGCTCCACCATGAACGTTGAGTTAAACACCTACATCTATTATTTTGTAATTGCCTTGAATGTATTAGGATTACTTACATTTGTAAAGACTTACCGGACTATTAAAAACTTAAAATGATCATTTTAGTTTCTCTCTTCTTGGTGTCAATTTTGATTTGCTGGATTCAATTTAAAATATGGATTGTCGAACGCAACATTGTTTTTCCAATTTTCACCACTATTTTCTATTTCTGGTCCTTAGCAGGAAGTTGGTTATTTTGCTTTGATGAACTAACTCATTTCGGAAAAAAGATTGGACTTCAATATTACTACTTACTAGAAAAAATGTTTTACGTCCATTTCGACAAGGTTTACCTGCAAGCAATTTGGATGTATGGTATTTTCATTATGGTCTTTCAGCTTTTCATCTACGCCGGTATTAAACGAATAAAAAAAATGCCAACTAATGCGCAGTTGAATGATCCAATTAACCTTCGTCCAACTGCATTCATTCTCGTTGCCCTTCTTTTCCTGTGCGTCTCCGTATGGATTGTTAAGGACGTCATCATTTATTCTCTGCTACTCCACGAATCTGTTTACCTGAATATTCGTTCCGCTGCCATCAACAATTACACCATACATCAGTACGCGTGTTGGATCATGATTGTCAGTTTGTTTATTTATGTAGGATTGTTTTTAAAACAGAAAGATGCTGCAATCATTGTAAAAAAACCGGGTGTTTTATTTTGGACGGTTTTTGTTATCTGCAACTTGTATTTAGTCATGATTGGTTCTCGACATGAAGTTTTTTTTGGTGGAATCGTCGTACTGATATTAATGTCCTATCCGTTTAGAAGAATCCAAGAGTCCAAAAAATTGTACATTTCAGTTATCTCGATTTGGATTCTTATTTTGATGTTAAATGATCCTATTCGAAGTTTAATGCCCGTGATTTCAAATTCAACAGGTTTAACGTCGCTCCTTTCTAGTAAAGATAATAAGAATGAAGCTTATTTTTTTTCAAATGACCGATCATTTATCGCTCACAAATCCTCGAAAATATCTGCAAAAATAATTGAAGCGAATGCCTTAAAAGACACCACACTATATCTAAAAAAAGATACAGTGACGATGAATAAAAATAGCTTAATTAATCAATTGAATAAACATCCAGATTACATTTTAATTGAAAACAAAAAATTAAAAATTCCCAATAGTCACATATCCATGGTTTATCAAAATAATTCGCTTTTCACGAAATTATTTCGAACTGTGACTAACCTAATTTTTAGCAATGAAATGTTTGCTGGGCACTTTTCGATGTATGGTGTTTTATCCAAACAGGTAAAACCCCAAATTGGATTCAGTTTTAAAAATTTACTATATTCCTTCGTACCCTCTACTATTGTACAGAAACGACCCATTGATTCATATACCTTCTATGCAGAAAAAATGGGGTTCAAATCTGGACAAGGATTTACGATTAATTACATTACAGCGTGGTACCTGAATTTTTCTTATTTCGGTTTGATTCTTGGACCTTTATTTCTATCAATCATTTTACTTCTTCCATTTTATTTTGCCTCAAATTTAAAGCACAATTTGTTTCAACTATTTGCTATTATTGCCATGTGTGGAATAACAGGATTTGCTGCAATGATGGTGCGGTCAGGACCTGAATCCTTTAAAGCGCTGGTATACGAAAGCATTCTAATTCCGCTGTTCATCGTTTATGCCTCAATTAGCTTCGACAAAGCATTGAATTATTTAAGTGGGAAATATGGAAAATAGAAGTTTAAAAATCATTCATATCATACCATTTCATCCTTCGCCGTCTTCTTTCATTTTTGCGAAAAGACAGGTAGAAGATTTATCGGGATTAGGTCACATAAATGAAGTATTCTATTTCAACACTTCATTTTCCCTACTTGGTTTTTATCGGCAATTAATGAGCCTAATAAAATTGGTGCGAGGCTTCAATCCGGATGTAATTCACGCTCATTATGGCACCATCAACGCTTTTTTTGCCTCTTTTATTAAAAACGTTCCTCTTGTTGTTTCCTTTCATGGAAGCGATTTAAATTATACAAAAGATGTGCATTGGTTTCGTGAAAAACTCGGGAAACGCTTAAGCCATATCGCCGCTCAACGTGCGCAACACATCATTTGCGTAAGTGAGCTTTTACAAGCAAAATTGCCCCTGGGAAAAGAAAAATCAAGCGTCATTCCATCTGGTGTGAATACAGAACATTTCAAAAAACTCAATCGGACCGAGTGTAAAAGCGCATTAAACTTAAGTGAGGGTAAAAATTATATTTTTTTCAATGCAAATAATCCGGTAGTGAAAAGACTAGACATTGCTCTGGAGGCTGTTACATTGTTAAAAGACTTAAACGTGGAACTTTTATCTTTGAAAGGAAATGTTGAACCGACTGAAATTCCCGTTTATTTAAATGCATCGGTTGCGGTATTACTGTGCTCTGATAGCGAAGGGAGTCCGATGGTGATTAAAGAGGCCATGGCGTGTGGCTTACCGATTGTTTCGACAGATGTGGGAGATGTTAAATCGGCTATCGCTCATGTAAACAATTGTTTTATTATCCCACAAAATCCTGTGTTAATTGCAGAAAAAATACGGTCCATTGTTGCGTCTCAAGTTGAACAAACGAATGGAATGGAACAAATAAAAATGCTTGGTTTAGATCAAGTAAGTGTGGTGAAAAAAGTTGAAGCAATCTACTATTCAGCTATTCAAAAAGGTGACAAATGGAATTAATAAAGAACAAAGTAACTATTGCGCTTTCGTACCAACTATCGCTTGGTCTAATTGCATTGTTAATGGCTTTTCTTCCAAAAATGGTTGTTCTGGGTTTTATATTCATGTTCGCTAGCATCATTTTTGGAATAAAAAATAAGCAAGTTAAATTTCATGTCGATTCAGTTTTGCTTTCCTTCACCTTATTGTACGTCGCGTATTTAATCGGGTGTATTTTCACGGACAATGCCGATGCCGCAGGGAAGTATTTAGAATATAAATTGTCCTTTATTTTGGTTCCCCTTCTGTTTAGTTTTCGTCCTAAATTCAATGTGAACCTAGCGTTTCCGATTATCGGTTTATCAATTGGAATAATGGCTTCCTCCCTATTAGGAATACTGAAAGCGATTTCAATTTATTCGGAAACAAAAATTGCCTTTACTTCCTTTACATCGAGCAACATTTGCATTGATCACCCTACCTATTTCGCTGCGATGACCACTGTCTCCATCGCTGGGATCTGGTTCCTTCATAAAAATAAATTTGCCGGATTCACAGGGAATTGGGTATTCATTTACTTGGTTTTTGCGCTCTGTATGCTGTGCTTGAGTTATGCCATGGCCGGGATTTTATTTTTACTCTTGGTGACGTCATGGATTATTTTAAGATGGATTTACACGAAAATAAATCGTTGGTTTTTCCTGAGCTTATTGATCATTTTTCCGATTCTGCTTTTTTTTAGTATTACGAATGTTTCAGGATTCAAAGATGAACTAACGAATTCCATGGAAGCATTGAAAAGTTTTGCTACTGATCCAAACAAATTTGTGGAAGGAAAGAATGAAGCGCTATCAGGTGATCAAGTAAGATTGGTTATGTGGACGGTTTCCGTAAATGCTTGGTCCAAAAATCCTTGGGGTGTAGGAACAGGGAATGTTGATGAATGTTTAAGTAGAGAGTTAAAACGGATAGGTCAGAATGAACTGGCAACGCTTGGAGACAACCGTGAAATACGGTACAATCCACACAATCAATTTTTACAAATTGGATTAGAAATTGGGTTTTTAGGCCTTTTTATTTTTCTTTACGGAATGATTTCAGCTGTTAGACGCGGTTTAACGAGTAAGAATTGGTTTTTAATTTTAATTGTTTCTTGCTTACTTTTTAATAGTTTGTTTGAATCCATGCTTCAACGTCAGACAGGAATTGTCTTCTTTACTTTTTGGATTTGCTTACTTTCAGTCCATTCAAATCTAACACGCGAGCAAAGTGAATAGAATTTCCATTGTTATCCCCTGCAGAAATGAAGTATTATTCATCAACGAATGTATTGAGGCAATTTATGCGAATGAACTTCCAGTTGACACGGTATTAAGCGTCTTTGTCGTCGACGGCATGAGCGATGACGGAACAAGAGAAGTTGTCCGAGAGTTGGAACAATCATTCCCGAATTTAAAACTTGTGGATAATGTGAAAAAGCTGACTCCATTTGCTTTCAATTTAGGCATTTATCAAGTTCCAGCTGATTTTATTCAAATCGTTGGAGCAAGACACATTCTTAGCTTAAATTATTTATCCAGTTGTCTAAACACACTTCAATATAACAAGGAAATCTGGTGCGTGGGTGGAAAAATAGAAAATGTTGCCATCAATCAAACGGGAGAATTAATCTCTGCTGTGATGTCCTCTTCCTTTGGTATGGGCGCAGGAAATTTCCGAACCTTAAAAATGTCCGGTTTTACAGATACTGTCACGAGTCCAATGTATCCATATCACGTCTTTGAAAAAATTGGTTTTTTTGACGAGGACCTGATACGAAATCAAGACGATGATTTTAATTTTCGTGTTTCTCAAGCGGGTGGTAAAATCTACTACATCCACGACATTGAATTAAAATACTATGTCAGAGCAAAGGTTTCTGGACTACGCAAGCAATTTTTTCAATATGGTTATTGGAAAGTATTTGTGAACCGAAAGCATGGCGCCATGACGACCATTCGTCAATTGTTTCCACCGGCTTTTGTGCTTTATCTTTGTTGCTTGCCTATTACTTTTTTCTTTCCAACTTGGCTTAAAGTAGCTGGAATTTTACCTTTCAGCATTTATCTGTTAGGAATGGCATATGACACCTTGAAACTTGTCGGTGTGAAACACTTCTTTCAAACCGTATTCCTCTTTCCCTTGATCCATATTAGTTACGGTTCTGGATATTTGTTGGGTATCATCGATTTCCTTCTGTTGAAAAAAAATCCAAGTGAAAAGCAGAAAGAACTGAGCCGTTAATTAGATATACTTGTGTGATCCATCGCAATTCGGCATGCGCTTCGATAAACCACAAATACAATCAGTCAATCCTTTTCCCTTCATAATACGTGAACGAACATTCTCGATCCGACTCATGCGCGTCGCTGATTGTTTCGCACCAGAAAAATGCAATAAATAACCACGTTGTCTTCCTGGAGTTAAGGCATAAAAGGCCGTTTTCAACGACTCATCTTTTTCGAATGTTGCTTGAAGCTCTTCTACTACCTCATAATCTTCATGGGCTTTCATTGTCACTTTTAATCCGGCTTTCTCCACTTCGATGGCTTCGAAAATATACTGTTTCAAGGTACTTTCAATCGTTTCAATTTCTTGAAGACTCGTGAAACGAATTTGTCTTCCAGACTGAACATGATCAGTTTGTTGGTATAAGATTCCCTCCGAATCTTGTAGTAATGAACCTTTCATAAACATGATGCCAACATATTCCTTAAATCCATGAATCAAACAAATATTTTTCCCTTGATACATGTAACATGGATGCATCCATTTAAATCCTTCTTCCATCTGACATTCCAAGGCAATAGATCGCAGTTTTGATAATTCAGCTTGCCATTTTTTTTGAACCGCTAAGAAATCATCTACCTTTTCGTTTTTCATGAGGATTAATTTGAACAAAAGTAAGTAAAACAGCTAGGGATTGAAAACAATCCGTACTGAAGCGAAATAACA
>CANMFV010000029.1 GCA_947496835.1 Flavobacteriales bacterium
ATACCTTAAAGGCAGGTAAAGAAGGATACTACGAAGATAAACGTGGAGCAAAATTCAGTACAGTTGGCGTAGATCAAAGTCAAACATTTGTATTAGAGATGCCATTGCTACCGATTGGAGAAATTCGTACGCCAGAAGTACGTTACCCTGTTAGTCAGTGGACGTTCATTAATGATGCAACATGTATGAGTTTGGATTCATTGAAATTTTTAGATAGTATGTTGAGAGAATACCCAAATATTACAATTGATCTATTCTCACACACGGATGCACGAGATACAGACACGAAAAATCAGGTGCTTTCAGAAAACCGTGCAAAAGCAGTTTACAAGTTTTTAGTTGAGCAAAAAGGAATTGATTCTCGTCGTATTCGTCCTGTAGGAAAAGGTGAGTCTGAACCCGCAACTTGGGAAGACGAAAATGGTCAGAAAGTTATATTGACGGAGGCGTACATTAATGAGTTTAAGTCTACTGATCCTGCCAAATTCCAAAAACTACATCAGATAAATCGACGTACCACGGCAAAAATTACAGGAACTGACTTTAATCCTGCTACCGCGCCACCAGCGAATCCTGAATACTCAGTGTTTAAACCACTACCGAAATAATAGAAAAGGCGTTCATTTGAACGCCTTTTTTTTGTAACTTAAAGTAATCAATACGATTACTTTGCTCGAAATTCATCTTCAACAACTTTGGTCCGATAAGCGACTCCCTTTCCATGCATTTCATTTAATAAATGGTGCCCCAATTGAAATTTATCAAGCCGGTACTTGGAACAAGTCCGGTAGTGGACCAGATTTTCAATTTGCAAAAATAAGGTTTGATGATTTGACATGGTTCGGATCAATCGAATTTCATTTGAAATCGTCGGACTGGTATAAACACCAACATCATACAGATTTAGCCTACGATAACGTAATACTTCATGTAGTGTATGAATACGACGAACCCGTTTATGTTCATCAGCGCTTACTTCCAACGTTAGAATTGAAATCTTATTTATCGGGAGAGTTTGAATTTCCTGCAAAATATAGGTGGAAAACAGACTCAAAGATACATTGTCGCCATCGCATCAGCGATTTCCCTAATCAATTTAAGCAAATGCAACAACAAGCAATAAAAGACCGAATAACACGAAAGTTCTCGCTTGATTATAAAACAGACCAGCAAACGTTTGATACTTACTCCGTTATTTCAAAAGCATTTGGAACGAAAAACAATAGCCTATCTTTTGAACTTCTAACACATCAAATACCTTTGCATTTTCATTTTAACCTTAGCGAAGATGAAATCCGTACACTCGTACATAATAATATCCAAGGTTGGAAAAGCAGAAATCTTCAATTGACGAAAAACTTATATGCTCGGATTGTTTCTTGGACAAGATTTATTAGGTGGTTTTACAAGCAGCAAGGGTTGAATGAATCCGTTTTTAGCTGGTCTGAAGGATTTATACATGCTAACATTAAAAGTAAAATGCTTCAAAATAATATATTGATAAACGCAAAAACATACATTGACTTGCATGTATATCGTTTACAAAGAAAACAACAAAGCGGCATTTTTCCAACCATGAAATACTTGCAGTCACTTCCTGCAGAATCGAACCGAATCAATTCAATCTGGATGTCTGTTGGAATTACTTCAAAAAATGCATTAGAGTCTCAAGCCAATCTCGAAATTTATCAGCAATTTTGTACGGTAAAAAAATGTTTAAATTGTTGTGTTGGGCAACAAATTACGAAATCATGAGAAGGTTACTACAAAAGATTATCTTTTTCTTTGAAATGCAATCCTTTGGCGTATGCGAGTGGTGGGCACGTCGACTCGGATTTAAAACGAGCAAAGTGCGCTTAGCTTTCATTTACGTCTCTTTCATTGGACTCGGAACACCAATTATAGTATATTTGATTATGGCTTGGGTTTTAGAGCACAAGCATTACTTTAAGCTCAAACACAAACAAAAAAATTCTATTTGGGACTTATGAGAATTCTTGTTACCGGTAGCAATGGTTTGTTAGGTCAGAAAATTGTTGCGCAATTAATGTCCGCTAAAGTGGATTTTTTAGCCACTTCATTAGGGAAAAATAGAAATACAAATTGCCCATCGAATGTATATGCAGAGATGGATATCTGCAGTGAAAAAAATATCGCCGAAGTGTTCAATTTCTTTAAACCGACACATGTCATTCACACTGCTGCATTGACCAATGTGGATACATGTGAACTCGAACCTGAAAATTGCCGACGCATCAATGTAACTGCGGTGAAGTTTCTAGCAACTGCATGTTTGAAAGCAAACTGTCATTTTCAATTACTTTCAACTGACTTCGTTTTTGATGGGAGTAAGGGTAATTACAGCGAGGAAGATGTTCCAAATCCATTGAGTGAATATGCTCGTTCGAAAGTGGAGTCCGAAGAAATTACCAAACAATTGCCAATACAGCTGTTTTCCATTGTCCGAACAATCATTGTTTACGGAACAGGGGAAAATTTATCTCGATCAAATATTGTTGTTTGGGCAAAAGAGGCTTTGCAAAAAGGACAAGAATTAGCAATTATTGATGATCAATTTCGCGCTCCGACTTGGGCAGATGATCTCGCATGGGCCTGCATCCGAATTTGTGAATTGAATGAAAATGGCATTTTTCATATTGCTGGACCCGAAACGATGTCCATCTTTCACCTTGTTGAACGAATCGCCCAGTTTTATCAATTACCAATGAGCCAGGTAAAAAGAACTGATAGTTCTACCCTGAATCAACCAGCCAAAAGACCACCAAAAACAGGGTTTAATTTATCTAAAGCGATAACTTTATTGGGGTACAAGCCAAAAAAACTGGAAGACACCCTTGATTTGCTTTAATCATAAAGGATTTCTTCATTTAGCCCGACGAAGTGTTTTTATCTATTGCTGTTTTCATTGAAAATGATATATTTGTTTTCACTAAAATCATGCTATGTCACTTTGGAGAAAAAAATCACTTGTAGATTTACTGGCGCAAGCCGAAAATAGTCAGATGAAACGCACCCTAGGTGCAGGAAGTCTAATCGCTTTAGGTATCGGTGCCATCATCGGTGCAGGGTTGTTCGTACGCACTGCTGCGGCTGCCTCAGAAGCTGCTGGATCAGGTGTAACCATTTCCTTTATCATCGCAGCCATTGGTTGTGCCTTAGCCGGACTTTGCTACGCGGAATTTGCTTCTATGATTCCGATTTCAGGAAGTGCATACGCCTATTCATTTGTTACAATGGGAGAATTAGTAGCTTGGATAATTGGTTGGTCTTTGATTATGGAATATGCATTAGGGGCAGCAACCGTGTCCATTGCTTGGAGCGAATACCTCAATAACCTCCTCGGAAATGCCATACCGTATGAATGGTGTCATTCACCGTTTGAAAGCATGTACAAAGTTTCACAAGACATGGTGGTACAAATCCAAGCGCTACCTGGACATTGGGAGGGCATTGAAAGAGGTATTTTAAGTGCAGCACAATACGAGAATTTACCTGCAGACATCATGGGTAAGGTATCCATTACAAGTGGATTCATTAATGCTCCAGCTTTGATTATTCTATTGGCATTAACCTTATTATTAATTAAAGGAACAAAAGAATCAGCAACGGTAAATGCAATAATCGTGTTCGTTAAAGTTGCGATTGTGTTAGTGTTTATCATCATCGGATGGCAATTTATTAAGCCAGAAAATCACACACCTTATTTAATCCCTGAAGGTACATTTGGACACGAAGGATTCTTTAAATGGGGCTGGGGTGGAGTTCTTGGTGGTGCTGGGATTGTATTCTTCGCATTTATTGGTTTTGACGCAGTAAGTACCACTGCGCAAGAAGCAAAGAATCCAAAACGTGACATGCCGATCGGAATCCTTGGTTCATTGGCTATTTGCACAGTACTTTATATCCTTTTTGGACACGTATTAACAGGAGTTGCGAATTGGAGTGAATTTGCCACGGCGGGTAAAGAAGCATCCGTTTCATATGCTATTAAAACATACATGGCAGGTTACGAATGGTTAGGCACGGGTGTTACGTTAGCTATTTTAGCAGGATTCTCTTCTGTGATTCTTGTCATGTTAATGGGACAAAGCCGTGTGTTCTTCTCAATGAGCCAAGATGGATTGATTCCAGCAGCTTTCGGAAAATTACACCCGAAATTTCAAACTCCATACATTGCAAACTGGATGTTATTCATTTTCGTTGGTGCTTTCGCAGCCCTTGTACCGGGAAGTGTTGCTGGGGATTTAACGTCATTCGGAACACTCTTCGCCTTTATTTTAGTGTGTCTTGGAATTCTTATTATGCGCAAAAGTAATCCAGAATTAAAACGTCCATTCAAAACGCCATTAGTGCCGATTGTCCCTATTCTCGGAATTTTGGTCTGTACAGCAATGATTGTATCCTTGGATATTGCGACCTTACAAGCTGCTGCCTTGTGGATGGGACTTGGATTAATTATTTATTTCGCATACAGCCGTAGAAATTCACATTTACACCCGAAGAAATAAATAGAATCAGGGTTTTATTGATATGCTATTGAAACTGTCTTCTCTTATTGAGAGGACAGTTTTGTTTTAACGAAACAGAATTGCTATGGAATCAAAATTAAAACAATCACTCGGATTATTGGATGCAACACTATTAGTTGCTGGGTCAATGATTGGTTCAGGAATATTCATTGTAACAGCTCCAATGATGCGCGACATCGGTTCTGCGGCATGGATGATAGTGCTTTGGATTCTTACTGGACTCATTACCATTTTTGCTGCGCTGAGCTACGGTGAATTAGCTGGAATGATGCCAAATGCTGGTGGACAATATGTCTACATTCAAAGAGCTTATGGGAAAATGATGTCTTTTCTATACGGATGGACCGTTTTTACGGTTATACAAACAGGTGTAATTGCTGCGGTGGCAGTTGCTTTTGCAAAATACGCCGGAGTTTTCTTCCCTGTTTTAAATGATACATTTTTAGAAACATCCATAGTCACTGTTTCTTATGGACAATTAGTTGCAATTGGAAGCATTATGGCCTTAACAATACTCAATTCGAGAGGTGTACAAAACGGTAAAATCCTTCAATTGATTTTTACAGCTGCCAAGTTATTCGCTTTATTTGCCTTGATTGTTTTAGGTTTAGCCATTGGATTAAAATCGGACGTTTTTGCTCAGAATTTTGATCACATGTGGAACGCCTACAAAACCATTCAATTACCAAGTGGTGAATTAGATACGATACCATTGACTGGATTTGCATTAATGGGCGCGTTAGGAGCAACAATCATCAATTCATTGTTTTCATCTGATGCTTGGAATAACGTGACATTTATAGCTGGTGAAATTAAAGATCCGAAAAAAAACATCCCCAAAAGTTTATTTTTTGGAACGACCATCGTCACAGTTATATACATTTTGGCAAACCTGGCTTATTTAGCTCTTTTGCCCAAAGGGGGAGATTCTATGGCTACTGATGCTGTAGGACAAGGAATCATGTTCGCAGCGAATGATCGTGTTGGAGCAGGTGCCGCCTCCGTAATTTTTGGCGGATTAGGAATAACCATGATGGCAGCCTTAATCATGATCTCAACATTCGGATGTAATAACGGACTCATTCTTGCGGGATCACGGTTGTTTTATGCGATGTCCTCCGATGGATTATTCTTCACACAAGCGAAAAAATTGAATCAATTCAATGTGCCAAGTGTTGCAATGTGGATTCAAGGTATTTGGGCAAGTATTTTATGCTTATCTGGAAAATACGGAGACTTGCTCGTGTATAGTACTTTTGCAAGCCTTTTATTTTATATCCTCACCATTCTTGGGATCTTCATTTTACGTAAGAAAGAACCGGAAACCGAGCGTCCATATAAAGCGTTTGGATACCCTTTTATTCCAGCACTCTATATTTTCATCACCTTAGCAATTTGCATTGATTTACTTGTCTATGATTTAAGAAATGCTGGAATGGGCTTGCTTATTGTCCTTTTGGGTATTCCAATCTATTATATAGTTGGCAGAAAAAAGAGGGAATAGATATACTTTTTTGCGATTTACATCGTTTAGATTTCCAGGAAAAGATTACTTGAATAATTTGTTTAATTTAAATTTTGAACGTTCATGTTTCAAGGTAATCCATTCGATATGTCTATCCGGCATCAACGCGGGTTATGGGTTTTACTCATCGCATCCATCCTAATTATTTTTGCACCACGGTTCTTTTTATTCCTTCAAAATGATGAATCAGCGGGAAAATTAATTCTACTTCCGGTTGAGGAAAAACCGCGATGGGACACGTCTAAAAAATTCAAGCGTTGGAATTCAACTTACAAACGTAGAAAATGGTCGAGCCCAACAAAGTCATTCAAAAAACCGACCAAACCATTTAATCCCAATGAACTGACTCAAGAAGAATGGATGCGATTCGGTTTAAGTGAAAAACAGGCTTTAATTGTCCTTCAGATTGCTAAACGTGGTATTCATTCCAATGATGAACTTCAAAAAATTAAGTTTATCCCCAAAAAAACATTTGATAATATTAAGGATTTTACGCAGTATCCAACGTTGGACAAGGAAGATTCCAAAAAACCAGCACTAGCAAGTTCAAACGCTCCCATTGTTGTGAACGCAAATGAAGCCAGCGAAGAAGAACTTATGAAAATTAAGGGACTTGGTCCATTTTACGCTAGGCAAATCATCAAATACCAGCAGCAACTAGGTGGATTCGTACGAAAAGATCAACTCCTTGAGGTTTGGAAAATGACTCCAGAAATTTATGCCCAAATTCAATCACAGATAACATGTGAAATAACAAGTATTAGAAAACTCTCGATTAATCATGCAAGTGCGGAAGAATTACAGGCCCATCCTTACCTAAATTGGAATCAAGCGAATTCAATTGTCAAAATGAGGATGCAAAAAGGAGGGTTTAAATCCATTGAAGAAATAAGAGAATCTGTAATTATTGACCAAGAAACATTCGAAAAAGTCAGACCTTACCTATCTTTGTAGGTATGAACATTCAAGATAGACTAAAAACTTGCATTCGTGATGTGGCTGATTTTCCAAAACCAGGCATCTTGTTTAAAGATATTTCTACGATTATGCTGGATGCTAAATTGTCCGCAGCTGTGCTGGATCATTTAGTGGAAACGTATAAAGATTCCAAATTAGATGCCATTGCAGGAATTGAAAGCCGAGGCTTTTTATTCGGATTTCCTTTGGCGATTCGATTAGGGATTCCGTTTATCCTCATTCGTAAGGAAGGAAAACTTCCATACAATAAAATTAAACATGCCTACGATTTAGAATACGGAAGTGCGGTAATTGAAATGCACAGTGATGCGGTAAAAGCAAATCAACGTGTACTCATTCACGATGACTTACTCGCAACAGGTGGGTCGGCAAGCGCAGCAGCAGAATTGATTCAAAAGAGTGGGGCAGAAGTAGCTGGTTTCAGTTTCCTGGTAGAACTCAGTTTTTTAGAAGGACAAGAAAAATTAAAAAAATACGCAAATCAAATCGATGGAATAATTTCCTATTGAATCAACAATAATTAATCAATCAACAACAACAATGAATTTCTCCCTTAACGAAAATCAAACAATGATCGCACAAATGGTGCGTGATTTTGCTGAAAAGGAAATTAAACCTTTTTACAAACAATGGGATGCCGATGAGCATTTCCCAGTTGATACCATGAAAAAAATGGGTGAGCTAGGACTTCTCGGTATTTTTATTCCAGAAGAATACGGTGGATCCGGATTTACCTATTTCGAATACGCAACAGCTTTAATGGAACTTGGAAAAGTTTGTGGAGGAATAGGACTTAGTGTAGCAGCACATAACTCATTATGCACTGGACACATTTACTACCATGGTAATGAAGCACAAAAGAAAAAGTATTTACCAAAATTAGCTTCAGGCGAATTCATTGGTGCTTGGGGACTTACGGAAGCAAATACGGGTTCCGATGCGATGCGCATGCAGACAACCGCTGTGAAAGATGGAAACGACTGGGTGATTAACGGTGCAAAAAACTGGATAACGCATGGTTTGAGCGGCGATATTTCAGTGATTCTTGTTCGTACGGGTGAGTTGTTAGATTCCAATGGAATTACGGCATTTATCATTGAAAAAGACATGCCTGGATTTTCAGCTGTAAAAATTAAAGATAAACTTGGAGTAAGAGCGAGTGAAACAGCCGAATTGATTTTCGATAACGTAAGAGTTCCTCAAGAAAACGTGATTGGTAATATTGGTGACGGATTTAAACAAGCCATGCAAATTTTGGATGGTGGACGTGTTTCTATTGCCTCTCTAAGCTGTGGGATCGCTCGTGGGGCTTATGAGTCCTCGGTGAAATATGCAAAGGAACGCGAGCAGTTCGGACATCCAATCGCACAATTTCAAGCAATCGCATTCAAATTGGCTGATATGAAAACACAATTGGAAGCAGCCGAATTATTGACTTTTCAAGCAGCGTACAGAAAAAACGAGAAACTACATATGACGAAAGAAGGCGCATTTGCGAAATACTTCGCATCAGAGGTTTCGGTTAAATGTGGGAATGAAGCTGTACAAATTATGGGGGGATATGGGTACACAAAAGAATATCCTGCTGAGAAATTTTTACGCGACGCAAAACTCATGACAATTGGCGAAGGAACTTCTGAAATTCAAAAATTGGTAATTTCTCGAGAAATATTGAAATAATTTTTGTGAATTAGGATTAATATCCTATCTTTGCCAACCTAAGTTTAAAAGTAAATTATAACATATGTTGATCATTCCAATTAAAGAAGGCGAAAACATCGAAAGAGCTTTGAAGAAGTACAAGAAAAAGTACGAGAAAACAAATATGATGAAACAATTGCGTGGACGTAAAGAGTTTATTAAACCATCTATTTCACGTCGCCAGGAAATCATCCGAGCTGCTTATAAACAAAGAATGCAGTCAGCTGAACTGTAACATTTGTTCAATATATTCGTTGAAAAGGAGCG
>CANMFV010000030.1 GCA_947496835.1 Flavobacteriales bacterium
CTTTTCATGACTAGTTTATTCAATTCTTCCATCAAAAATGACATCTCAAAACGCTGGTATTTGAAAAGCGTCCTGATTGTTGCTTGAAAATTTGCCATCAACATGGCCGCACTGATTCCTTTTCCGCTGACATCGCCAATACAGATGATGTATTCTTCATCTCCCAATGGAATAAAGTCATAATAATCACCACCAATCGCGTGCCTTGGTATGTATCGCCCAGAAAGATCCATCTTGCGGTTAGATGGGAGTTCTGAAGGGAAGAGCATTTTTTGCATTTCTGAAGCAACTTCAAGTTCCTTAGAAATCCGTTCTTTTATGATGTGCTGTTTGACGAGCCGGTTATTTTCAACCGCTACGGAGATGATATTTGCCAAAGTTTGAGCAAAGGAGAAATGCGATGGTTCCAAGTCTTCCTTTTTGCCAACGGTTGAAATAAGAAGGTAGGCGAGGGGTTTCCCTTGATGGCTAACTGGAATAACGGATTGAAAGTCGTTTAGTAAGGTGGAATTTGACGATTCTACTAAAGTGATTTCTTTAAAGCGATAAAGTTCTGTGTCCACTAGTTGCAGATCAACCTTTCCTTTGTAACCAACTTTTACTGGACAATGCCATTCTTCTTCTTTGATAATCAGCACAAATCGACTAAAGCTGAGTTGCTCCTTTAAAATGAATGAGAAAATTTTAAATAAGGATTCAACTGGTAAATTGGAATTAAGCGCATTCGTGATTTCCAACAGGGAATGAAGGCGATTATCTTTCAATTCAAGTTGAGACAGTAATTCGTTTCCTGTGTTGAACCTCATGGTTGCAAATTGACTTGATTTCTTAAAAAGGCCAATTCTTTGAATTTCTGTTTGGCTGGTCCAGCTGGAGTTCCGAAACATTCTGTTCCTTCAGGAATGTTTTTTGTCACACCGGACTGGCCAAGAATGGTCGCGCCATCTCCAATTTTAACGCCACTTGCCATCCCAACTTGACCCCAAATCGTTGCATGATTCCCTATTTCAACACATCCAGAAATTCCGCAACCCGCTGCAATAAGTACGTTTGTTCCGATTTGACTATCGTGTCCAACATGAACTTGATTATCGATTTTTGATCCTTCTCTAATGCGCGTATTGCCTGTTACGCCACGATCAATTGTACACAACGCGCCAATTTCTACGTTTTTTTCAATGTGCACACCGCCACATGAAATGAGCCGATTATAGACTCCGTCCTTTTTCTGATAATAGAAAGCATCATGTCCAATGACACTGTTTGGACCAATAATGACATGTGACTCAATGGTTGTTTCATCAGCAATGTAGGCACCAGCGTGAAGAATGCAGTGTTCACCAATCTGGACATTTCTACCCAGAAAAACGTTTGGATAAATTGTGGCAGTTGGATGCACTATGGGTTCTTCTTGTTTACGCTGAGCAACAAAATGTTCAATGAGAAAATTGAATGCCTTGAAAGGTGATGGGTGAATGAGTAAAGTTTTCCCTACCGGAGAAGGCACTTCTTGGTTAATTAAAATCACACTAGCTGCGGATTCAAGTGCTTTTTGATAATATTTTGGATGATCCACAAAGACAATATCCCCAGGCTCAACCATATGAATTTCATTGATTCCTGTAACCAGGTTTTCTGTATTACCCGTAATTTTACAATCGAGTAATGCAGCGATGGAACGAATGTCTTGTTTTGTGTTGAATTTCATCTGATAAATCTGGACAAATGTACATGCTCAACACCCACTGAATCCAATGTTTTTCAGAATTTATCACCCGTTAATTGTTCAAATGATAGAAAAATGAAAGGAATTTTGTCTTTTTGCTTGTTTATCAAAAAGAAATAGCTAAATTTGCAATCCATTTTCGAATTAGAAACTCAGTCAAATGAAAAAAGAGATACACCCAGAAGATTACAGACTTGTTGTGTTTAAAGACATGTCGAATGAATATATGTTTTTGTGCCCATCATGTGCAATTACGAAAGAAACCATTCAATGGGAAGATGGAAACGAGTATCCATTATTCAAATTGGATATTTCTCACAAATCTCACCCGTTCTTTACTGGTATTGCACAGTTCGTGGATACTGCAGGACGTATTGATAAATTCAAGAACCGTTACGGACGTCACCTTAAGTAATAGGTTGATACTAAATATTCAAAAGCCATCATTACTGATGGCTTTTTTTATGTCTAAACATTTTTGATTTTAACTACGATTGAAATTTAGCGGTCGCTCGTTTTAAGCGGTCATTCATTGTTTTCCCGAGTCCTACATTGGGAAATTCTTCAATAAAAATACGCGTGCAATTGCGTTGATCCATTTCATGAAGCGCTGCATATAAATTTTTCGCAGCCTCATTCATGTCTCCATTTTTACTCAATACAAAAGTTTCAATGGATAGTGCATGAAGTCTTTCTTGAGAAAATAAAATAACGCCATCGGTATCTTGAAAATCCATTTGGTTTGAATGCATAAAAAACAAAGGTGTTTCTGTTGCATAATGATATTTTACCATTCCGCTGGTTCTTACACCGTGATGCATTTCATTTTTCACCTCAGGAGCGTACCCTAAAGCTTCACTCAATGATTCAATGGAAATACCACCGAGACGATACACAATGACTTTTTCATCGGCTAAGCCAATAATGGTGGATTCTAGCCCGGTTTGACAAGCCCCGCCATCTAAAATATAGGGGATTTTGCCGTCAAGTTGCGATTGAACATGTCCGGCTGTTGTTGGACTAATTCCACCGTAACGGTTTGCACTTGGTGCAGCAATTGGGAAATCGATTGTGCGCAGTAATTCTAAGGTCATGGGATGTTCGGGAACACGAACGGCCACTGTCTCTTGTCCCGCTGTAATTAAGGAAGGAACCAATGTGCTTTTTGGTAAAATAAAGGTGAGGGGTCCTGGGCTAAATTGCTCTGCTAATTTTAATAATGTTTCTGGAAATTCATCCACATAGGGAAATGTTGCCTCAATGCTAGGGAAATGTAGAATAAGCGGGTTTGAGGTTGGACGTCCTTTTGCTTTAAAAATCTTTAGAATGGCATCCTCATTTGTTCCATCCGCTGCTAATCCGTAAACTGTTTCAGTTGGTATAGCTACTGTTTCCCCTTGTTTCAAAAAGGAAATCGCCTGTTGAATATTTTGTCCAATTTCTGTTCTCACTAAACAAAGGTAGGTTCTTCCTCTGAACTTGTGAATACCTTGTTGAAAATACACTTGGATTTTTATTGGTTTGTTTTTAAATCTCTCGTACCTTTGTTTATATCAATTCTAAATAAGGTGAATTTAATTTTAGCAGATAGCAATGATTTAATCCGACTCGGTCTTCGCACAGTATTATCTGCTGAGTTGAACGTAACCATTGTTGGGGAAGCTAGAAGTGAAAAAGAACTTTTATCACAACTTGCTTCTTTTGGCGCAACAGTTGTATTAATAGATTTTACATCAGAGGGATTCACGATAGACACGATTCAGCGAATATCAGGAAAATATCCAGCGCTTAAATTTTTAGCTGTTACAAGTGCTCAAAATGCGCAAACTCTGGTAGATGCGCTTCGATCAGGAGTTACAAGTTATGTGAAAAAGGATTGTGAACTGAGTGAAATTGTAGCTGCTGTTCGTGAAACGAGTCTTGGGAACAAGTTTTTTTGCGGTCAAATCTTAGAAACGATTCAACGAGCAAACATTGATGTCAATGATTTGGATTTTGATTCATTTAGTTGTGAACCGGTTGTTTTGTCAGAAAGAGAAAATGAAATCATTGTTTTAATCGCAGAAGGCCATACCAACGAAATCATTGCAGAACAGTTATTTTTAAGTAAGCACACGGTCAACACCCACCGAAAAAATATCATGGCGAAATTGGGTGTAAAGAATACCGCTGGAATTGTTATGTATGCCGTGAAAACTGAGTTGATTTCCCCCAATAAATTCTTATTTGCGCCTTCCTTAAATTGAAATGCTCAATTTCAAGTTGAACCTGCGTGAGGTCAAGTAATTTGGAATGGCATAGTATTTACCCTCTACATCTTGAATCCACTGTTTTGAAAGGACATTATTGATTCCCAATAAATTGAAAATTTCAATGGAGATAGATGCCGCTTCGCATTTTTTCATAAAAGATGTTTTCGCCAATTTTCCACTTTTTAACAAATCGTAGGATAAACCAAGGTCTACTCGGAAATATGATTTAATGCGCAAAGTATCTTTATATCGTGTGAAATCTGGTGGTCCATATGGAAGTCTTGATCCAAACTGCAAGCCCATTTGCACGCTGAATTGTTCAAATCCGGGCATTTGGTCTTGAACAAGAGCGCCGATTGTTAGCAATTGATCCGTTGGACGGGGAATGTAACCTGGGAAAACAACATTGCTATCCACCACGACTTGGTCTTCACTGTAGCCAAAAATGATGCGTTCACCAGCGGCGTTAAAGAATTCTGTATATTGATCGTTTAAAATATCTTCACGCGTACGCATCAATCCAACCTTGAAGAATGATTCGATTCCTTTGACGAATTCACCGTGAACATTCATGTCAATACCATAGGCGTAAGCTACCGCGTTGTTATCCGCATAATACCTCGTTCGAACGTTTTCAATTTCATAGGGATTCACATCCCATAAGTATTTGTAATAAAGTTCTCCTGTGAATTTAAATGGTTTTTCCCTTCCCCACATTTCAAAAAATAAATCTGTAGCAGCCACCACATGAACTGATTTCTGTGATCGAACAGCGGTGTTTAATTTGCCATCAAAGGTTCTAAATTCCCGGTAAAAAGGCGGTTGATAGTAAAGTCCACTAGATAATCGGTAACTTAAATTTCTTCGAACAATGCGGTTGTTTTGAACCATATATGCCCTAGGGAAATAGCTCAAACTGAACCTCGGAGTAAAATAAGGTTCATGGTTAATCGCAGTATATCCAGCTCTGAGTCCTGTTGAAAGCGCCAATTTACTATTGGATTCTTTGATGACTTTTGAATATTCTTGAACGGACTTTACATCATCTGCTTTGAATTTTTTAAGAATTTTAACCGCATAGTTTTTTTTCGTTGCAGACCAAGTTAGGTTCCATTGAGCAAAGCCGCTAAACTTGTAATTCGTTAAATTTAAATCGCCTTTTATTGTTTCGTAAAGTGTTACTTCTTGATTTGTTGTTTGTGGCAAACTATACCCTGCTGAATCGATCATGCGCCATTCACTGAGAACGTCTGTAAAGTAATCGCGCTGCACTTGTGCTCCCCATTTGAGTGTGGATGTACGCGCATGCAACTGAGCATCATCGGTGAAGTCGTTGAATAACTGAATGGATCCATTGTGATATGCACTCAGAATAGTCGCATTCAGTCTGTTTCTAGCATGATTCAAAAACGTGCCTACTCCAAGAGTTGCAATGGAATCCCCGTATTCTTCTTTCGCTGGGTCAGTTTCTAGTTGATTGATGTAATACTGACCTTGGACATCAAAGTATTCTTTTTCATCCGTATTAAAAGCAGAAACATATAAATCTAAGTGAGTTCGCTTGTTGGGTTCAAATTTTAAAGATGCGCCACCCATTGCAGTTTGAAATTTCGTTGCTTCTTTCCCATCGTAATATATCGTGAGGCGGTATGCTTCGTTCGCGGTCCCAAAATCAGATTCAGAAGTTTGTGGACTAAAACGATAAGCGTTCGAAGAGAAATGTCCAAGTAGACTAAACGTCAGTTTCTCAGAAAGCGAATAGTTGGTCATAATTTGCGCATCGGCAAAGACAGGATTATAAGCGCCTTTCGTCGGCAGTGAATTTAAGAAATAGCCATTTGACCGATACCGCGCACCAACGATGTAATTAAAACGTGGAGAAACAGATTGCTCTGCATGTGCTTCAATTCCAAGAAGGGAAACGGTGCTACTTGCCTTTGTACTGTCCGGTGTCCGATACGTAATATCTAACACAGAGCTAAGTCGATCTCCGTATTGTGCGTCAAAACCCCCAGCAGAAAACCGGACAGACTCAACCAATGAAGAGTGAATAAAACTCATTCCTTCTTGTTGTCCACTGCGGGTAAGAAATGGACGATAAACCAAGAATCCATTCACATACACAAGGTTTTCATCGTAATTACCCCCACGAACATTGTAGTTTGATGTCAATTCATTATTCGAAGTTGCCGCTGTCGAGTAAACCAAGGCCTTTTCTACATTGACCATTTGGGTATATTTTAGGGCAGGTAATTTGTCAAGTGTGAAGGGATCGTTTAATCCATATTGAACAACTACTTCTCTGTTTTCGGAAACGGCGAAAATTACTTTAGGGATGATTTGAATAGCTGTTTCTTTGACAATGACCGTTAGTTGATCACGTAAATCTTCAATGGAAAGTTGAATTAATAAGGTGTCGCCTAAAGATGCTTCAAATGCGTATTTCCCCTCTTGATTTGTCAGTAGTGAAAGGTTCGGGTATTGTTTAATCTTCACTTCAACATTTTCTAAAGGCTTGTTTTTCTTCCCGACGCATGAGCCTTCAATCCGTACATTTTGGGTCCAGGCTAAATTGCTAACAATAAAGGTGATGAAAAATATCCAATAGTTCATGTAGACAAAGTTACAATCCTTAACGCGGTATTCCTCGCTTTATTATGATTTCTTGTCGATTTTCGTTTTCTCAATTATTCAAGTAAATTTGTTGCTCATCCATGAAAAAAGAAAAAGTTGTAATTGGTAGACGCGAAGTAGCTGATCTTATCGAGTTCGGACTAAGCGACGTGAATGTGAAAGTTGATACAGGAGCTTACTCCTCCAGTATTCATGTTTCTCACTGTCAAGAAAAAGATGGAATACTTGAGGTGAAGTTCTTAGATGCATCTCATCCGTCTTATATCGACCGCGTCTTTCTTTTTAAGGAATATAGAAAGAAACGCGTAAAAAGTTCAACTGGACAAACACAAGAACGTTATTTTATTTACGTTAAAATTCACATGGGTGGAAAGATTGTTAAAACCGAATTCTCTCTTACAGAACGCAACGGAATGCGCTTTCCAATTTTAATAGGCCGAAAATTACTCAATAATCGATTCATCGTAGATACCAGTCTCAAATACCTTCATCCATCCTTACACGCATTATGAAAATAGCCATTCTCTCCAGAAATTCTAACTTATACTCTACACGTCGACTCGTTGAAGCGGCAGAAGCAAAGGGACATGAAGCACATGTGATTGATCACTTGAAATGTAACATTGAAATTGAACAGACAGGTCCAGCCTTGTATTATGGAGATCGATACCTAAAGGGATTCGATGCAGTGATTCCGCGAATTGGTGCTTCAGTCACATTTTTTGGAACGGCTGTTGTTCGCCAATTTGAAATGATGAATGTTTTTACAGCAGTTAATTCCAGGGGAATTATTCACTCTCGGGATAAATTACGTTGCCTTCAAGTTCTGTCAAAAGAAGGGATTGGTTTGCCGAAAACAGTATTCACGAACTATTCAAAGGATGTTCAACATGTAGTTACATCTGCTGGTGGGGTGCCTGTAGTTTTGAAACTATTAGAAGGAACACAAGGACTAGGTGTCGTTTTAGCTGAGAATATGAACGCAGCTCAATCCGTATTAGAAGCGTTTAACGGTTTGAAAGCACGTGTCATTGTTCAAGAATTCATCCGTGAGGCGAAAGGTGCAGATATTCGTGCATTTGTTGTGGACGGAGAAGTCGTAGGAGCAATGAAGCGTCAAGGGAAACCAGGAGAGTTTCGCTCGAACTTACACCGAGGAGGTTCTTCCATGGAAATTGAACTATCAACTGAAGAACGTTATACGGCGATTTTGGCAGCGAAAGCAGTAGGACTTGGTATAGCAGGTGTCGATATGTTGCAATCGGAAAGAGGTCCACTTGTCCTCGAAGTAAATTCTTCGCCTGGACTAGAAGGGATAGAAAAAACAACCCAGCAAGATATTGCGGGAAAAATTATTTCATACATTGAACGAAATGTCAATCGTTAAGAAAACGCATAAAAAGATGGTGATTCTTGGGCAGGAAATCTTGCCTGGAAAAAGTGTACAATTGAATTTTGATGTTGCTCACCTTCATACGCGAACGCCGATTTTAGTTCCAGTTATTGTTGAACGAGCAAAAGAGGATGGTCCTACGGTTCTGTTGATGGCAGGATTGCATGGTGATGAAATTAATGGTGTTGAGATCATCCGCCGATTTTTACGAAAAAAATTACACAAACCAACGAAGGGAACGATTATCTGTTTGCCGGTATTTAATATTTTCGGATTTCTGAATTTACAACGTGTATTGCCGGATGGCCGAGATTTAAATCGCAGTTTCCCAGGTAGTTCATCGGGATCTTTGGCCTCACAGTTCGCCTTCCATTTTATGAAGGAATTGGCTCCACATTGTGATTACATTATTGATTTTCATACGGGGGCATCACATCGGAATAATTTCCCTCAAATTCGATGCGTATTTAAAGATGAAGAAAGCATTGAATTAGCAAGAATTTTCAATCCACCATTCATTTTGAATTCTAATTTGATTTCAAAAACGCTTCGGGAATCCATTGTAAAACGAAAAAAGAAAATCCTACTTTTTGAAGGCGGGAAGTCGAATAGCATCGAGGAACAAGTGGTTGAAGAAGGATTAAATGGTGTGAAACGTATCATTTCGCATCTTGGCATGAGGAATTACAAATATGACATTTCGAAAGACCGCGAGCCCATTCTATTGGATCAAAGCAAATGGATGAGGGCACCTTCCTCCGGAATGTTTCAAGCATTTATCCCGAATGGAGCAGCCATTTTTAAAGGTGATATTCTAGGTATTGTTACGGATCC
>CANMFV010000031.1 GCA_947496835.1 Flavobacteriales bacterium
CCTACATCGAATTAGCAAAACAAGAAGGAGGAACTATATTAACGTGTGGAAAACGCGTTCACCTAGCGGCACCTTATGATCATGGATATTACATTGAACCAACCATTATTGAAGGACTTGCTTACGATTGTCGAACCAACCAAGAAGAAATTTTCGGACCAGTGGTTACGATTACACCGTTTGATACGGAAGAAGAAGCGTTGATGATGGCTAATTCAACGGAATATGGATTAGCGGGTACCATTTGGACAACAAATTTGAACCGCGCTCACCGTGTAGCGGATCAGTTGCAATCAGGAATTGTGTGGATAAATGCTTGGCTTGTGAGAGATTTAAGAACGCCTTTCGGCGGTGTGAAAGCATCGGGTGTGGGACGCGAAGGCGGATGGGAAGCACTGCGTTTCTTTACAGAAGCAAAAAATATTTTTATCAAGTACGAATGAAAAAATTGCTGATCATTTTGTTTTTCGCTGGACAACTTCATTCGCAGTTGGAGCCGCGAATGTTCCAGATTAAAACGGATGGAATCGTTGCTTGGAATTTCTATTTCGGAGATGATTTCGAAAATCCAAATGTCGATGAATCCAAATGGCATAAGCGTTATCCTTGGGGTGGACTTTTAGCGGATCAAAAGCAATATGCTGCTCCTGAAATGTTGAGTCAGTCGGGAGGAATTCTTCACTTAAAAGCAAACGAAAACAAGGGGTTTTACACAGTAGAAGATTGGATGATCAATCACGAAGAAGCAAAAAAACATGGTTTAGAAATCCAAGGGAATGGCGTTAAATTGGATTACCTGACCTCTTGTATTTGGAGCAAGCAAACGTTTCGTTATGGGTATTTTGAAATCCGTGCGAAGGCGCCATCTGGACAAGGACTTTGGCCAGCATTTTGGTTATTTGGACAAAATCAAAAAGATGAAATCGATTTCATGGAAATGAAAGGGGAACGTCCCAATGAAGTGCACATTGATGTACATTGTCCAGATTCATGTGAAAAGGTATTCACAAAACCATTCGGGTTGCCAAAAAACTGGGGTGGTTGGGTGAAAATGAACCAGCAATTGACGGATGAATTTGTTACATATTCTGGTGTGTGGCTTCCTGGATCGTTGACTTATTATGTGAATGGAGTACCTGTTTCTCATTACGCAGGTGATTTTGATACTCCAATGAATGTCATTGCAAATTTGGCTGTTGCTCGAGATGGATTTGCATTCAATCCTGGCCCAAATGAAGAAACGAAATTCCCTTCGGACTATCAAGTGGATTACATTCGTGTGTGGAAGTTGGTTTCAGACAACGAATACAAAACGAATAAGTTTCTTGGTGCAACGAAGACAATTGCTCCCTTGAAATATCCGGTAGTGAATGCGTCCGAATCAAAAGAGGAAATGCGCATCAAGAAAAAAGTGCGATTTGTGTACGACAAGAAACGCGTATCCGAAGAACTTGGATTCATATCCTTGGTTCCTATGTTGACAAATTCTGAACTTGGGTATGCAGGAACATATCAAATTCTTTACAACGGAATTTCTGCTACGGATGCAAAAATTACCATTAAGGATGGGTTCAAAAACGACTTTTATCCAACACCATTTAACGGTGGATTTATCCTAAGTCTGCCGAAAAAAGGGGAGTATCAAATAGTCATTGAATCAGGTAAAAACAAAGCGACTTGTAATTTTACAATTTAATTCGCTCCAAAAATTTATTGTGTTTCGTTTCCTTTTTCGGAAAACGATATCCACCTACGAGTTTAACGGTGTAAAATGATTGCCGATAAATGAGTTGATTAAAGCGAATCGATTTGTTGTCAAAATCAGTGACTAAAAACAGAAAGTATTTAGGTGTGGTGTAGCCTCCCATCAAGCGGACATCATAACGTGGAGCAAGGCCCAGAAATCCTCGAAAATCCCCGTTCACTTGATAATACTTCGCTTGGACCACCGCACCGACGCCAGCCCAACCTGCGACTTGCCAGTTTTTGAAACGATTCACATAGGCATAACCTGGAACGACTCCTACATCGAAGGCGGAGAACGTACTGCTCATCGTTTTAGAATTCTGCTGGTCTTGCAGCAAATCCGGAATGAGAGCGCCATTTTTTGTGTCTACCCCGAAGAAATTCATTGTTCCTTTTACGTACCAGGTGTGCACGAGATTCGTATAGTATGATCGTTTTCCAAGTAAAGCACTCATTTTGAAATCTTTGTGATGGAAGTACCATGCATTCGCGGACAAATTTAACGATTGAATTTTCGGCTGAATGGAATTTCGGTTAATGTCATTTAAACTTGGGTCCCAGCGATTTGCATCTTGAATGGAAAAACCATGAATGTACTTGAACTCAAAATCATAATACACTTTCCTGAAACTGAAGTCCATGCCTAAATTGTATTGCCTGGTCCTTCCGTAATTGCTTACGTCTCGGATGTTCCCAATGTTAGGAATGCTAACGCGAAGAACAAACCACTTGTAATTAAAACCCAAGCGTAAGAAAGGTGCGAGGTTATTTTTAAACGTGATTTTATTAATATCATCCGTCAAGGGATAATGCAAGGTGAAAGGGGCAGAGGTATAACCTGTTTCCGCGGAAATGATTTTCGCATCGCTGAAATCTAAGATATTTGGACTCGTCTGCGCCCGCAATCCTAAGGAAAGGAAAAGACAAATACTATTGATGAATGTCCTCAAGATCCAAGATAAACGCATATACTTTTGCTATTTCTAATCGTTCGCTACTTCTTCCGGATCCACCACCATGACCGGCATCCATGTTACATTCAAAGACCAAGGGATTTTCATTGGTTCTTAAGGCGCGTAACTTCGCCACATATTTCATCGGTTCCCAATACTGCACCTGTGAATCGTGGTATCCTGTGGTGATGTACATCGCCGGATAGTTCATTTTTCGAAGGTTGTCGTATGGAGAGTACGCTAACATGTACTTGTAAAATTCTAGTTCTTGGGGATTTCCCCATTCTTCCCATTCTCCAGTCGTTAAAGGAATGCTTACATCTAACATTGTCGTGACAACATCAACGAAAGGAACTTGAGAAACAATACCCTTCCAAAGGTATGGCGCCATATTCGTTACAGCTCCCATTAAAAGTCCACCAGCGGATCCGCCTTGTGCGTAGATGCGTTCCGGGTGACAGTATTGGAAGCGACCTAAGTGCTCTGCGGCGTTAATGAAATCCGTAAACGTGTTGATTTTCTTGGTGAATTTACCATCTTCGTACCAGTACTCACCCATGTACTTACTCCCACGAATGTGTGCCATCGCGAAGACAAATCCACGGTTTAACAAACTGATGCGTGTGGCGCTGAAAGTATCTGGAAGTGTGTATCCGTATGAACCATAGCCATAAAGCAGGCAGGGAGCATTCGCACGGTCAATTCCTTTTTTATATACAAGCGATACTGGAATTTTTGTTCCGTCGTTCGCCAATGCCCAAACACGTTCAGATTGATAATCGGAAGACTTAAAATCGGGATCCAATAAACGTTTTTGAAACCAAAGTTTTTTATTGCCAGTTTCTATATCGTATTCAAAAACACTCGATGGTGTGGTTAGTGAATTGTAGCTGTAAAAAAGTCGTTTTGTTTCGTAGGCATCGTTCACACCTAGCCCAAGGAAATAACATTCTTCATCGAAGGAAATGTAGCTTTCTGAAACCGACGTTTTGATTTTGAATTTTCGCAAACCATTCTTCCGTTCCTCGATTAACAGAAAATCTTGGAATGCGCTTAATCCCTCGATTAAGGTGGAAGCATCATGTCCAACAATCTCCTCACAGTTTTCTAGATTCGCTGGAAAATCTTGACTGAATAGGATTTTCTTATTAGGGGCTTTGTCGTTAGACAAGATGTAAAATCCGGATTCATGGTGCGCAATTTCGTACAAGTGTCCTTGCTGTCTCGGTAAAAATACCTGCGCCGCTGTTTCAGGTTCTTCTGCATCCACCAAGGAAACTTCCGAAGTCAAAGAGCTAAAACAATGAATCATCACATATTTGTCCGTTAAGGATTTACTGATGCTCACGTAGTAACGTTCGTCATCTTCTTGAAAAACCAATTGATCTTCCGAGGAATCCGTTCCTAGGCGGTGACGAAAAACTTGGTATTCACGGAGTGTTTCTGGGTCTTTTTTGATGTAAAAAACCGTTTGATGGTCATTTGCCCAAACGATACTGCCGTCGGTATCTTCGATTAAATCCGAGAGAAACTCATTTGTTTGATTGTCCCGAAAGCTGATTTGGTATTTACGTCGTCCGATGAAATCTTCGCTAATGGCTAAAAACTGATCATCCATGGAAGGACTCCAATCGGCTAGTTCATAGAAAGAATGTCCGGCGGCGCGTTCATTTTCATCCAAAAAAACATGTTCTGTTTCACCGATGATGCGGACAATTTGTTGGTAGTCTTTTCCTTCGATTTGCCGCACTTGATAGGTGATTCCTTGTAGGATAAACGGTGCACTCACATCGTTTGGATTGATACGCTCATCAAATTCTTTTACGAGTCCATCAACGAGTCCTTGTATAGGTTCGAAATACTGTGAACAGTAGTCATTTTCCGCGTTCAAATTCTTCAACACTTCGGGAGAATCACGCTGATTCATCCAAAAATAGGGATCGATTCGCGTGTGTCCATGTTCGATTAAAACATGAGGATCTGTCGTCGCAATTGGTTCAATAGAAAGAGGTCTTTTGGACATAAAAAGTGCATTCGAATGACAAAAAACACGTCATTCTGTGGATGAGTTTGTACAAATTTAGTCAATATCTGCCTTTTATATTTTACCTTTGAATAGTGAAGAAGTTGTACAAGTTATTATTGAATCGTTTGCCACGACCATTACTCATCCGATTGAGTTATGTTTTCCGTCTTTTTGCTCCTACATTGTACCGAGGAAATAAGGTGGAATGTCCGGTATGTGAACGATCCTTTTCGAAGTTTTTATCTTATGGATCAGATGTTGCGCACCGCGACAATGTGTTGTGTCCGTATGATTTAACCCTTGAACGTCACCGTTTGATGTGGTTGTATTTACAACGCGAAAGTAATTTTTTCACGTCAGAAAATTTGTCCGTTCTACACATCGCTCCGGAACAATGTTTCATCGATCGTTTTCGTGCGCAGAAAAATTTGAATTACTTAACGGGGGACTTAGTTTCTCCTTTAGCAGATATTCACTTTGACTTGCATCAAATTCCACTAGAAGACAATCGTTTTGACGTTGTTTTTTGCAATCACGTAATGGAACACGTCGATGACCCTTTGCAGTGTATGCGCGAACTTTTCCGTGTGATGAAACCTGGAGGATGGGCGATCATGCAAGTTCCGCAAGATTTTACACGTGAAACTACTTACGAAGATTCGAGTATTACGAGTCCGGCTGAACGCGAGAAGCACTTTTGGCAAAAGGACCATGTGCGTTTGTTCGGGAAAGACTATCCACAATGGTTGGAAAAAGCGGGATTCACGGTGACAGAATTTGATTTGAATAAGCATTTTTCTTCGCAACAAATCGAACGTTTCCGTTTGATGAAAAATGAAGTATTGTACATTTTCAGTAAATCGTAATCGCATGAAAAAGTTTATATTACTCTTGTTTTTGCCCTTTTTAGGACTTTCACAAAAAAACGTTTTTTTGAGATTGACACCTGTATTTAATGCGCAGGCCTTTCAAACGCAAACGGTTTTTACAGGAAATAACGGCCAAGATATTTTCCTCGATCATTTTAAGTATTACCTGGCAGATATCACGCTTATTCACGACGGCGGACAAGTATTGTCTCTAGGTGAAACCGTCTATTTAATCGATGAAACAAACTATACCGTTTATTTGGGCGCACATCCGGTTAATAACATTGAACAAGTAAATTTCTTGATAGGAGTACCAAAACGTTTCAATACACAAACTGGTGTATTAGCTCAGGACATCTCAACCTACGATGCAACGAATGCCTTGAGTTTTCAATCTCCGTCCATGTATTGGGGATGGACATCGGGTTACATGCACATGATTGCAGGTGGAGAAGCAGATGGAAATAACGACAATGTTCCAGAATCTTATTTTGAATTGCACAACCTTGGAAACAATAACCAGCAAATGGTGACGAATACCAATGTGATTCAAACGAATTCCAATTTGACCCAAATCGACTTGAATTTTGACTGTCACATCGATCGTTGGTTGAATGGAATCAATTTAGCGACACTTGGCATCCTCCACGGCGAAACAGGTTTGAATCTCACAGTAATGCAAAATGTCAACACTCAAAATGTTTTCGAACAGCCTGCAACAGCTGGAATAGCAGCGGTGAATGAAGCGACAGTTCAAGTTTCCTCACAGCAAGGCGCGATTCAGTGTACGTGGTTCGGACAAGGTACAGATACAGAAATCATTCTTTTAGATCAGTCTGGACGTCAAATTCGTAAGCAAACGTTAGGAAATACCGCCGGACAATTTACGTGGATCAGCTTGAATCCAGGAATGTACTTCATTCAGTACGCGGATCAACAAGGGAAAGAACAAAGCCGACAAGTTCTTGTGTTCTGATGAAAATCATTCGTTTTTTAGGTCCATTTTTACTGATACTCTTGATGGGACTTTCCCTCACGAAGTGTAAAAGTCCACTAGATTTAAATGCGGGGATTGTTGTTCCAACGCCAATTGACAATCCACAGTCGGATGCGAAAATAGCATTAGGAAAAAAATTGTTTTTTGACACACGACTTTCCACCGATGGAACCGTTTCCTGTGCGACCTGTCACAAACCAGGCAGAGCTTTTACAGACAACTTAACAGTTAGCGAAGGAATCAAAGGACAACACACGGAACGTAATTCACCCAGCCTACTAAATTCAGCTTTTTTGAAAACAGCGATGTTCGATGCACACTTGGAAACCTTGGAATTGCAAGTCATCGTTCCCATTCAAGAGAAAACGGAAATGGGCCATAACATGAAGGACTTGATGAAAGTATTAAGAGCTGATCCGGAATACCAAAAAGCAGCACAGGAAATCTACCACCGAGATTTTGATGCTTGGGTATTGACACGAAGTATTTCGGCCTATGAGCGCAGTTTGATTTCCATGAATTCTCGGTTCGATCAATACCAAAAAGGGAACCAACATGCGATCAATGCAACGGAAAAAGCGGGATGGAAATTGTTTTCTGAAACCTTGTATTGCACAAAATGTCATACACCGCCGAATTTCACGACTTATGTTGCAGAAAACAACGGACTCTATGCATCCTATGAGGGAAAAAGCGATCAAGGACGTTTCCGTATTCACCATGATTCACTGGACATCGGAAAATTCAAAGTTCCTTCCTTGCGTAATTTACCGTTGACGTATCCATACATGCACGATGGAAGCATAGAAAGCATCGATGCGGTATTGGACCATTACGTGAAAGGTGGAAACGGACATCCATTACAAAACAAAGCGATTGTTCCTTTTACATTGAGTCCACAGGAAAGAAAGCAGTTGAAAGCCTTTTTCAATAGCTTGGTCGATGTAAGTTATTTAAACCAATAAGTCGAGAATCCTCCGTATTTTTGTGCCATGAAACTTGCTGCTCAGGATCCAATTTGTGCACTTGCCACCGCGAATGGCATTGGTGCGATTGCACTCATTCGAACATCTGGACCACACTCAAAATCATTGGTATCGAAGCTATTCTCCAAAGATCTTTCTGTGCAAAAATCGCACACTGTTCATTTGGGTTGGCTTTCAAATGTGGAAGATGAACGCATAGATGAGGTTTTAGTGACTTTATTCGATGACGGAAAAAGTTTCACAGGTGAAGAAAGTGTTGAAATCGCTTGTCACGGTTCGATTTACATCCAACAGCAAATTTTGCAAGCATTAGGTAGCGTAGGCTTTCGCATGGCGGAGCCTGGAGAATTTACCCAACGAGCATTCTTAAACGGACGCATGGACTTGTCACAAGCAGAAGCTGTGGCTGATTTGATTGCCTCACAATCTAAAAATGCCCATGAAATTGCATTGAAACAATTGCGTGGAACCTTTTCGAGTGAACTGCGAGAATTGCGTGAGAAGTTGATTCATTTTGCTTCCTTGATTGAATTAGAACTGGATTTTGCCGAAGAAGATGTGGAATTTGCCGATCGCACGGCCTTGAATAACATGGTTGCAGAAGTCCTGCATTTGGTCAGACGTTTAGCTTCTTCCTTTCAATTGGGAAATGCGATTAAAAACGGTGTTCCAGTAGCCATTGTCGGTGCGCCAAATACCGGAAAGAGCACCTTATTGAATCAATTGCTTGGCGAAGAGCGTGCGATTGTTTCCAACATTGCTGGAACGACACGCGACGTCATTGAAGAAACCTTGAACATCGACGGAATCTTATTTCGGTTGATCGATACAGCGGGAATCCGTGAAACCACCGAGACCATCGAAGCGATGGGAATTGAACGTTCCCAGCAGAAAATTGAGCAAGCGAAGATTGTCCTCTGTTTAGCAGATGCGTCCGATTCCGAGAACCTCGACGAAACCGAAGCATGGGTAAAAGACCTGCGTGAAAAACATCCAGAGAAGCACGTTCTTCTCTTAACAAACAAAATTGATTTAGATACATCCCGTTTAACGGACAGCTTACAAATCAGCGCCTTAACCGGCACTGGAATCAACGAACTAAAAGAACAGTTAGTGACTTGTGTTTTGGGCGATTTCAACATCCAAGAAGAGACCATTGTATCGAACGCACGTCATTTCGAGTCCTTACAGAACACCGACGAAGCCTTAAGCAAAGCCCAAGAAGGACTGCACATCGGCACCA
>CANMFV010000032.1 GCA_947496835.1 Flavobacteriales bacterium
CACTCCCGATCCTATCGCACATAGTTCTTTGGAAGAAAGATACCTTTCCAACGTACTACTAATTGGTTGCTTTCGTTGATCCAAGCTATCGAAATTTAGGGAGGAGCGTTTGTTCCAAGCTTTTTCCATTTCATCGTAACGTTCAATGCAAGGAACAGGATAATTCACAGGAAAAGATAAGTAGTAAAACAATCCGATAACGCTAACAATTACAGCTACATAACTCAAGATAAGCACCCAGTACAAACGTTTTATGTACAATAAAAAAGTTATCAGTGTAATTAACACAATCGCTATCGATATGATTCCGGATAATACTTGGCTATAAAAAGTATAGATGAGAAAGAAAACTGCTGCAAGCGTGTAGACATTTCGGTATTTTCGTTGTGTGTAAATTCGCTCGAAACAAAAGGCTAATCCGATTCCCATGAGTATTCCATAGCGAATATGGGACCCAAAAAGAGACATATCACGAATGTCGATTAACTTCAGTTTTGTAGCAAAAAAATGGAACGCAATTAAATTGATAATGGCTGTAATCACAAAGGTCAAAATAAAATAGTTTATGAGTTTTGTCCAACGTTTTGGGCCAAGAATTGGGTGCGAACCAACGATAATTGGAATAAGTAACAAGGATGTTTTCTTGCGAATATCGTCTAATCCGTAATCTAAGTTATGACTCCAACATAAACCAAGTAGGTGAATTCCATAAAATAAAAGGATGACTAGGATGAGTGGATTCTCTCGAAGTCTTTGAAAATAGGACTTGAAATTTCCTTCGGTCACAAGATTCAAGACGCCCAAAAGCAGACCCATGGACATCAAGAATTTGCTGCAAACAACACCAACGATAAAGAAAGTAAGTACAAGGAAATGTACGCGTTGATGAATTTGCGGGCCGAAATAGCGTTTAAACATAGGTTTCTAACGCTTATTTTTTCAAAATAGTATTGAGCTCTGTCGAATTCGTCAAAATTGTCACGGCACGTTGAACCACGATGTCATTTTTTAGCGACGCGATTGTTCTTCCTTTTTGGAAGTAATACCTTGAAATGATTTCGTTTTCCAACATTTCAGAAATTTCCGCTTTAAACTTCTGTAAATCCCTTTCCTTGGATGGAGTTACTTTCGAAATCATGTCTTCGTAATCGCTTTTAATTTCCTCAAAATATCCTTCTTTTTCTGCTGTTTCCTTCATTTTTTTCAAGGACTCCTCGGAAGCGGTTGTGTACTTGAATTCTTGTGCTAACGCATATTTTTGAAAATCTTGGTAATCAGATTCCGACAAACTAAAGTCCTCTGCTTTTGCAATCGTTGGATGTGCCAACACAAAATCAGTTGCGTAATTAAATATACTGTTACTCGTAATAAGTACGGCAGTCAAGCGACTTAAATCAGGGCTTTCTACTTTTACATCTGGTTCAATCCCGCGTCCATCAATCACTTTACGACCGTTTTTTGTTTGAAATGACTTCAACAATGAATCTGGAATCTCTTTAACTTTCGCATTGTTTTCTTTGTCATAATACTCCAAGCGTTGTACACAACGTCCAGAAGGCGTGTAATATTTAGCAATTGTAATTTTAATTTTAGATCCATATTTCAAATCATAGGTTCTTTGTACTAAGCCTTTTCCGAAGCTTGTTTCACCAATAATCACTGCGCGATCTAAATCTTGTAAGGCCCCGGAAACAATTTCACTTGCAGAGGCTGATCCACCGTCAACAAGCACAGCAAGTGGCATGTCAAGTACAAAAGGCTCTTCAAGTGTTGTATAAACATGATTTTCTTCTTTTACGCGTCCTTTTGTTGTCACAACAACTTGATTTTTCGGAACGAAGAAATTTACGATCTTAACAGCTTCAATCAATAATCCACCACCATTTCCACGAAGATCAAGCACCATTTGTTTGGCTCCGTCCGCCTGCAATTTCTGAATGGCTTTTTTCACATCCGCAGAGGCGGTCTGTGTGAAGCTATTTAATTTCACATATCCGACTTGGTCCTTTAACATACCAAAATAGGGAACGTCTGGAATTTTTATTTCATCTCGGGAGATCGTTATTTTCTTTTTTCCTTCGCCTTTGCGTTCAATTTCCACTTCAATGCTTGTGCCTTTTGGTCCTTTCAAGGCATCAGAAACCTCATCGCTTGTTTTCTTTGCCATGTTTTTACCATCAATCGTCAAGATTTTATCTCCTGCTTTGATGCCACTTTTAGCTGCGGGACAATCTTCGTATGGTTCAGAAATAAAGGTGTAATCACCCATTTGACGAATTAATGCACCAATTCCACCGTATTGACCAGTAGTAAGCAAGCGGTAATCTTCAATATTGGATTCGTGGTAATAAACTGTGTAGGGATCCAATTCCTTGAGCATAGCATCAATTGCTGTTTTGGAAAGTTTGCCGTTTTGTGGTTCATCTACAAAGTATAAGTCTAGGTTCTCATAGATTTGATCCATGATCTCCAAACTTTTCAAGGTCTCAAAGCCATTGGATTGTGTCCAAGCAGACTGGAAAGTAAAACAGGTAAGGCAGATCCAAATGATCGCGTGAAGTTTATTTTTCATCGTTGATTTCACTTATTAGTTTTTTGATGGCTACTAGCAATTTTTGTTCCAATTCCAAATAGGGTATTCTTTCATTTAATTGATAGATGAGCGCAAAATTGATTTTTTTATCGCACTTTATCAAGTGGTTTTCGAGCAATGCTTTGTTTTTACGAATAATTTCTCGGAAACAGCGTTTCACATAATTTCGGTCGTTGGCGTGTTTCATTCTTTTTTTTGGAACCGAAAAAATCACCTGAAATGGAAAAGGCATTTCTTCTGTCGTTTCTTGAAACATCACCATAATAGGGTATGCCTTCAACCTCTTTCCTTCGGAAAACAAGCGATCAATGCGTTTGACGCTACATAATTTATACGCTTTCCCGAAAGTAAAATCCATTGTAAGGAGCAGATTAATGTTCGGATGGAGATTCAGAATCAAATAATTCGACGATTTCATAACGGAAGTCCGTGAGTTTTTTCAAACTTGCGGCGTCTTCATAAGAACCTTTGAAGTCCATAACGAAACTTGCGTACAATGACTTCATCGTACTCAAACGAGGATGTATTTCCATTTTTTTATACACACTTCCAGCTAAGAACCCTGGTTTTTCTCCTAGCACCAACTTGGTCAATGAATGAATGATTTCATTCGATAATTCGATTAATTCTTTTTCGTCAAAGTGTGCCATTATTCGGATAGTTTAGTGTCATCAATTTCTTCGAAATCATCAAAAGAATCATCACCATGATTTTTTTTTGTTCCGTTTCCTGTTCGTACGTCCAGCAAGGGTTTTCCTGAAACAATGTAATTCAATGCGTTTAACATTTTCATGAACATACTGATCAAAAAGAAAAATCCAATTACTTTAAAGATAAATCCAATGAAAACAGCGTGTTCAATTTTTAAGATGTTTTGTCGAAACCACATTGAAACCGCATTTTCAGCTAGGTACGGATAAAACATAAGTCCTGTAAAAGCGACGCCACATAGAACGATTAATGCCATTTCCCATTGACGGTTAAACGGAACATCGTTCATTCCTTGAGTAAAATTCGACATCAATTGAACGCGTTGCTCTTTCTTCTGAAGTTTTCCAAGAAAATAAACAATGAGAATGATTAAACTTGGCACCAAATGCGTGTAATTGATTTGGTAAACGGGTTCATGTAATGCGTATTCCAAACAAAACAAAAAGGTCACATTGACAAGGAATAAATACTTTACCGTTTTCACAAAATAGATTTCTCCGAGGGTGCGTTTGCGGCTACCAATAAGCAATTGAAACAATAGTTCTATGAAAAACCAAAGGAAGCCGTAAATAGCGAAGAGTACTCCTAAACGGAAAATAAGGTTGATGAGTTCCAAAATTATTGTTTTACACGAAGGTAGGAAATAGTTTGTAGTGCCCAACGACAAACAGATGCAGAAAAAAGATTTTTAGTTCAAACATTTACAGGGTGGGTCTAGCAATACCCGCACATTCGGAAGTTTCCGCTTCAAGTCATCTGCAAAATTTGTTCCGTACATCACACCTTCAATGTTAAGCGTTTTCAATTCGGTCAAGTTAAAAATTCCCAAGCCAAAATCCTCTATCGCATTATCATAGAAATCGAGAAAAGTAAGGTGCGTACAGTTCGCTATTTGATCCGGGATGGATTCTATTCTATTGCGCGAAGCATTCAATTTTTGTAAGTTCGGTAGTTGACAAAGAATCAATGGAAAAAATGCGAATTTGTTCTTACTGATGTTCAATTCTGTTAGTTGACTCAACAATTTAAGTTCATCCGGCAAAAAAGCGAGTTGATTTTTTTCCAGGTTCAAATACGTTAACTGCGTGAATTTCCACAATTGATTGGGAAGAGAATCCAATTTTAATTTCTCAAATGAAATGGCATGAATGGTGTCTGGATTTGCCAATTTTACCTCATTCCACAAGTAAATTTTACCATGGTTGAGTTGCGCAAAGTCATGAAAGCTAAGAAACAGAAAAAAAAGCGCGAACAGTTGCTTCATCTAATTGTATTTGGTCCTTTAACGCTTCTAAGTTAGGGAATTTATGCTCAGGACGAACAAATTCCAGAACTTGAATGGCACAAGATTCACCATAAATCTCGTCTTGAAAATCGAATAAATGTACTTCGATTTTACGTTCGCTTTTTTCTTCGGTAATCGTTGGTCGCCAGCCGATGTTCATCATTCCATGGTAAGAATGGCTTCGGACATTCATCGTAACAGCATATACGCCCGTTGCTGGAATGATTTTCTGTTCATCTTCGATGTGAATATTTGCCGTTGGAAATCCGATTTTTCGTCCGTTTTGCAATCCTTTAACCACAGATCCCGTCAGTTCAAAAGGAGCTCCCAAGCAGGCATTTGCCACCGATATTTCGCCACCCAATACTGCTTTTCTTATTTTAGATGAAGAAATATACACCTCATCTATTTGTTCTGCTGGAATTTCCAAAAGTTCAAAACAACCTTTATCTGCATAGCTCTTTAAAAAGGCTAAATTACCTTCCCTATTGTGACCGAATTGATGGTCGTAACCAATAATGACCATTTTTACTTGGAATCCTTTCATAAGAATGTCTTCCACAAATCGCTCTGCTGAAAGGTCAGCGAATTCTTTTGAAAATGGATAAATCACGGTATTTTGAAGTCCTATTGAAGCGAGTTTTTCTAGTTTTTCCGTTTGCGTTTGCAGCAATTGCAAATCACTATTTTCAGGAAATAAAACCATTCTTGGATGCGGATAAAAAGTCAATAACACACTTTCTCCGCCACATTTTTCTGCCTCAGAAATCAACGTTTTCAAAATTTCTTGATGGCCTAAATGCACCCCGTCAAACGTTCCGATTGTTACAACGGCGTTCTTAATGGGCATTTTTTCCGTAAGTCCTTCAAAAATTCGCATACTTCAATTGAGGCGCAAAGATAAGCAATTATCCGCCTATTGTCGCTTGCCGAAATCGTCGTAACTTAGCCACACAAAAATTAACTTATGAAATCAATCTTTTTGCGTGCTGCATTATTGCTTGTCTTTGTAGCAAAATCTCTTTACTCCTCTGCGGAAGAAGGAATGCTTATTCCATCATTAATCGCTGCATTCGAATCCGATATGAAAGCAAAAGGAATGAAACTTTCCGCTGCGGATATTTACAGTGTAAATTCGACCAGCATCAAAGATGCTATTCTGCAATTTGGTGGAGGCTGTACGGCAGAGTTGGTATCAAGTCAAGGACTTTTATTGACAAATCACCACTGTGGATATAGTCAAATTCAATCACATTCGTCCCTTGAACACGATTATTTAAAAAATGGGTTTTGGGCAAAAACAAAAGCGGACGAATTAACCAATCCAGGATTAACCGCAATGCGCATTGTCCGCATAGATGATGTCTCCAAAGATGTGTTGATGGGTGCAAGTTCAAAAAGTGATCAAGCGGTGATTCAAGCGAATATCAAAAAATTGTGTGCATCAGCAGTTGCCGGAACACATTACGAAGCCGAAATCAAAGCATTCAATTATGGAAATGATTATTATTTGATGTTAAAGGAAGTATTCTTGGATGTCCGTTTCGTTGGTACACCACCTAACTCCATTGGGAAATTTGGTGGAGATACGGACAATTGGGTTTGGCCTCGTCATACAGGTGATTTCTCTGTATTTCGTATTTACGCAGGAAAAGACAACAAGCCAGCGGCATATTCACCGGATAATGTTCCATACACACCCCTGCATTATTTGCCGATTTCATTTCAAAACCGTCAGGAAGGGGACTTTACAATGGTTTATGGATTCCCGGGTCAAACGGAGCAACATGTGGTTTCCTCCTATTTGAAATTCATCATCGAAAAGGAACGTCCAGCGCGCATTCATATGCGAGATCTATCCCTTGCCGTGATTGATGAAGGAATGAAAAAATCGGATTTGACACGCATCCAATATTCAGCAAAACAAGCGAGTATTGCGAATGCCTGGAAAAAATGGATTGGTCAAATTGAAGGCTTGAAAAACCTGAAGGCTGTTCAACTGAAATTAGATGAAGAAGAAGCCTACAAGAAAATGGCCTTTAGTAAACCAGAATGGAATAAGTATGCAGGCGTGGTCAATCAATTAAATGTATTGGTGGAGAAAGATCAAGCGATTGAATTCAAGTACGCATTAGGCGCCGAATATTTCTCTTACGGTCCAGAATACTTTAAAATGGTTCGGGCCATGGAGGATTTAGTGACGAATTATGCGAAATATGTTGAGAAAGGCGAATTAGCGAAGGTTATCGAGAAGATGAGAGCTAACGCAGAAGGATTCTTTAAGAATTACAACAATGAGGTTGATCGAGCTATATTCATCGATCAAACAAAAGCCTACCTTGACTATACAGAACAATGGAAGGAGATCACAAAAGATGCGAAGTATTCTGTGGCGAATGAATGGTTTATAAATTATGTGAAGGGAATTGCAACGGAGGTCTACACGAATTCCATTTTTACCAATCAGGAAAGGTACTTGGCATTTTTACAATCGTTCGGTGAAAAATCGATTAAAAAATTGAACAAAGACCTTGGTTATACGCACTTCTATCAGTATTTTCAGTCATTCAGAAACGAAACCGTTCCTGCTTATCGCTCTTTTCAAACGAATGTGACCAACCTCATGCAAATGTACGTGGAAGGAAAATATGTGATGTTCCCGGATGCAAAGCACTGGCCTGATGCCAATTCAACTTTGCGCATTACGTATGGACAATTGGAAGGGTCGGCTCCAACGGATGGAATGAAATACACGGAACACACGACATTAGACGGAATCATTGCTAAATACAATACGGGGAATCCCGATTTTGACTTGTTACCGAGAATGGTTGAATTACATGCGGCAAAAAACTATGGTCCATACGCACAAGGAGATGAGCTTTGGGTATGTTTCACCGGATCAAATCATACAACTGGAGGAAATTCTGGCTCACCTGTTTTAGATAAAAATGGCTACTTAATGGGTCTCAATTTTGACCGATCATGGGAAAGCACCATGAGTGATTATTTATTCGATCCAAACCGTTGTAGGAACATTGTTGTGGACATTCGCTACGTACTTTGGGTCATGGATATTTACTCCGATGCCAAACACTTGGTAGATGAAATGACATTAATGAAAGAATAAATTTATATTTGCTTTTTTTTACATCTTTTTTTGACTCACAAATGAGGAATTTTTTCTTGATTATCGCACTTTTTGTTTCAGTAATGAGTGCTCATGCCACAAAGGATCGACTCCAGTATTCTAAGAAAATTAAAGGATACCTAGTAGATTACAAAACTCGAAATGAAGTTGAGAAGGTAAAAGTGAGTTTGACATCTTCCGTCAATGGAAAAGTATTCACCACAGAAACGGATGAAAATGGTGTGTTTACATTCAAAAATGTTCCGATCGGGAAAAGCATTTTAACCCTTGTCGATCAGGATTACAGACCAGACACCTTAAAAGTGTTTGAAACCAATGCTAAAGAGCACCTCATTCACTACACGTTTAGTAAAACACAGCCATTTACCGCGAATTTGGAGGTGTCATGGATGTTCAACTGGGGAGACAGAAAAGTCACAGAAAATGGAAAAACATTCACAAAAGAACATTATTGGTCTCATTTTATGGCGAAAGTCATTTTAGTAATTTACGGATTGTGCCTATTATTGATTTTCTATTACAGTATGGTTCAATTATCGCTTGCATTCGCTTACCGTAAACAACGCAAAGCACAACAAAGCAGAGTTGAGCCACCATTCGATTTAGCAAATGCGCCAAAGGTTACCGTTCAATTACCCATGTACAATGAAATGTATGTGGCGGACCGCATCATCGACACCATTGCGGAATTTGAATATCCTAGAGATAAGTTCCAAATTCAAGTATTGGATGATTCAACGGATGAAACCAAAGATATTATTGCCAAAAAAGTTGCAGAAGTTGCAGCACGTGGAATTAACATTCAACACATTCACCGCGTGGATCGCACCGGATACAAAGCTGGAGCCTTGGATTGCGCTATGGATCAAGTGGAAGGAGAATTCATTGCGATTTTCGATGCCGATTTCGTTCCCGAAAAAGATTTCTTATTGCGAACAATGCCTTATTTCAATACCGATAAAATTGGGGTTGTACAAACACGTTGGGGACACTTGAATAAAACATATTCTCTTTTAACAGAGCTTCAAGCGTTTGGATTAAATGGTCACTTTGCAATTGAG
>CANMFV010000033.1 GCA_947496835.1 Flavobacteriales bacterium
CTCACTTATCCATCACAACCTTGTCTATGCGCAAGCCGGAATTTTTAAAGTTCGATTAATGGTTGACAAGGAACTGACAAGTTCCGTTATGGTTACAGCAGGAAATCAAACAGCAAATACCTTTTCTAGTTTTAGGTTTCCTTCAAATTTGCAAGATTCCATAAAATCTGACATTCAAAAAACAGTTCAAAAACAACTTTTTCAAAATGCAACCTTTATATATGACTTAAAAGCAGATGGAACTCAAAAAAGAACATTGGAAACGGGGACATTCGCGGGTGGCTATCCAAAAATGACAAAAAAAAGAGCTATTTTCAGTTATGAACAAGAAATATATGTCAAGGTAAAAATTAAGGTACAAGGATACAAAGGTCCGACTATCGGTGCTGTGGGCGTGCAGTATTCCAATATTCACCCAACCGTTAAGTTCAAATTAAAAGCATACGATTCGGAAAAAAAGAAAATCTATTCGCGCAAAATCAGACTTTGGGATTTTGACAAGTTAAGCAGCATAAGTTTTTCTAATCAATTTAGCACGGTGACGAACACGAACGCACTAAATCCCCAACAAATCTATCAAATGATTCATCACACGCTGATGGTTTTTAACGAAGAGGAAGAGAAAAATCGGTAAGAAAAAAGCCCTTGAAACGCAATGTTCTCAAGGGCTTAATATTTTAACTGTTGACCCACTAGGTCTCGAACCTAGACTCTTCGGTACCAAAAACCGACGTGTTGCCAATTACACCATAGGTCAATCTGCATTTTCACAAATGCGAGGGCAAATTTAATAACATTTTTTCTTGTTAACAACAAGATTTCAAAAAAAAATTGAAGTTCTGGCTTAATTGCACAATAAGAGTGCTTTTTCAATGCGAATATTCTTAAATTCGCAGTACAAAAAACAGAACTAATTCGCATACACATGAATTATACTAAATGGAATACCCTACTCGGCTGGCTTGTTTTTCTGATTGCAAGTACGGTCTATTTAATGACGATTGAATCAACTGCAAGTTTGTGGGATTGTGGTGAATACATCACTGCAGCATACAAATTAGAAGTTGGACACCCTCCTGGCGCACCCTTATTCATGGTACTCGGACGTTTGTTTAGTTTCTTTGCAGCACCTGAATCTGTAGCTGTTTGGATCAATGCACTTTCGGCTATTTCAAGTTCATTGACGATTTTATTTATGTTCTGGTCATTGTCTTTACTCATTAAAAAAATCATTTTATCGCAACAAAAAGAGTTGACTTCAGGTAACCAAATTGCTGTTTTTACCTCTGCTGCTATTGGTTCGCTTGCTTATACATTTTCTGACTCATTCTGGTTTTCCGCAGTGGAAGGAGAGGTTTATGCGATGGCTTCTTTATTTACAGCTGTTATCTTTTGGGCAATTCTCAAATGGGATGAAGAGATGGGTTATTTACATGCGGGAGAAATTTCTGATGACTACCGTCCAAACAGATGGATTCTATTGATTTTCTTTATGTTAGGACTTGCAATTGGGGTTCACCTTTTGGGGATCTTGGTGGTTCCAGCTATCGGATATATGATTTATTTCCGTGTGAAAGAAGTGGTGAACTTGAAAGGACTTATCCTAACTGGAATTATCTCCATTGTTGCTCTTGGATTTATTCAAGAAGGTATCATTCCAGGATCCATTGCAATGGCTTCTAATTTTGAAGTAGCATTTGTCAATAGTTTAGGTCTGCCTTTCTTTTCCGGAACCGTTTTCTTCTTTATTTTATTGATTTTAGCCTGTGTTTTCCTTGTAAGATGGGCTAGAAAAAAAGGAAATACACTTTTGTACAATTCCATGATGGGCTTGGTTTTCTTGTTGATTGGATATAGTTCATTCGCTGTGATTGTTATTCGTTCGAATGCAAACACACCACTTGATGAAAATGATCCAGAAAACTTAGTTACACTACACTCTTATTTGAAGCGTGAGCAATATGGTTCTGCACCAATTTTCTTTGGGAACTATTGGAATTCCTTCCGAAATGGAGAAGAGATGACCGAAAATGGAGCGCGTATTTTAAGTAACGATGCGTGGAAGGATCTTTCTGCTTATTATTTGCGTCGTTTTGTGATTACAGAAAGTGACGTTGAAGTAAAAGCGTTTACCAAAGAAGCCGATGCACAAAAATGGGTCGCAGAACACAAGGGAGCTTATTCGATTGAAGAAAAATATTATGAAAGTAATTCTTCTATTCGTCATGGCGCTGTTGCTACATATGCACAATCAACCATCTTCCCACGTATGTATTCTGGAGATAGTCCAGTGCACCGTCAAGGATACGCAAAATGGTCTGGATACGATGAAAATGATGGGACAAATACCGAAATCGGCCGTGATGGAAAACGTTTGCCAAGCTTCGGTGAAAACCTAACCTATTTCATGCGCTATCAAGTGAATTGGATGTACTTACGTTATTTCATGTGGAACTTTGCCGGACGTCAAAATGACATTCAAGGACATGGTGACAACCTACATGGAAACTGGATCTCAGGATTTTCATTTCTTGATGAAATTAGACTTGGAAGTCAAGAGTTTCAGCCTCACTATACAACCGAAAATCCAGCTCACAACAAGTTCTTTTTACTTCCGTTAATCTTGGCAATTATCGGACTTATTTTTCATTACCGCAAAGCACCAAAAGATGCGTTTGTTCTGACACTTGCATTTGTTTTTACTGGTTTAGCGATTGTTGTGTACTTAAATCAAAAACCGATGGAGCCAAGAGAACGAGATTATGCATATGCAGGTTCGTTCTACTTTTTTGCAATGTGGATTGGCGTTGGTGTTTATGCCATTTATGATTTCATCCATCGAAAAATAAGTTCACAGGTGAACAGCGCTGTAATTGCAAGTGCATTAGGCTTTGTTGTTCCAGTAATCATGGGTGTTCAAGGATGGGATGACCACGACCGAAGTGGAAAAACTTCTGCACGAGATTTAGCAACTAATTACCTGCAATCATGTGGGAAAAATAGCATCATTTTCACGAATGGAGATAACGACACCTTCCCACTTTGGTACCTTCAAGAGGTAGAAGGAAAAAGAACGGATGTACGTGTATGTAACTTGTCCCTGATGGGAACAGACTGGTACACGAACCAAATGAAAATGAAATCCTATGATTCTGATCCATTGCCGATTAAATTCCGTGAGGATCAAATCTTGATGTATGCAGGAAATACGGATCAAGTATACTTCATGCCCTTGCTTCAATTGTTCTCGATGAATGCAAGTGAAGAAATCATCAATAAGGTGTTAAACATGCGCTTGAAAAACAATCCTTCTGAAGCGGTGAATGCAGCACGTTATTTCGATCAGGAAGTTCAAAAAGTTTTTGCAAACGTTACGATTTCCAATCCTGAATTCGAAACAACGCGTGCAGCTGTTGCCACAACTGATACAACAAATCTTATTCAAGCAACCATTCAAAAATACCTTGGCGTATTTAAACTATTTGAGGGCGCAAGAAGTGGCTCTGTTGAATTTAAAAATGGATCTGCAGAACAATTACAAGAATTATTGGAGCAGTTTGAAAACATTTGGTCAGCCGTTGATTTCAAAGAGGCAATGGCTTTCGTTCGCGATGACAATAACATGTTAACGGATGAAGGAAAAAAATACAGTTTCTTCCCTTCCAATCGTTTTTCACTTAAAGTGAACAAACAAAATGCCTTAAAAGCAGGAACTATCTCGCAAAATGAAATGGCCAAGTGTTCGGATGAAATCAACTTTGAATTCAGTACAGAACGTGATCCGGCCTTAACGCGTGACGAAGTCATGATGATGGATGTCGTTGCAAACAATGATTGGAAACGAGGGATTTTCTTCTCTAGTAGTCGTGGTTCTTCCTTCTCTGTGGCACTTCTTTCTGGTGGACACGTGAAGCAAGTTGGAATGGCGTATGAATTGAGTCCTGTAAAAGAGGAGCCGATGTTCTACAATGTTGCCAAAATGGTTAAAAACATGATGAGCTTATACGAGTACGGAGATATGGCCAATCCACATGTTTTGACTGACTATTATGCAAGACGACACACTGTTCAATACCGTTCTAATTTCTTACTATTAGCTGAACAATTGTTAAACCGTAAACAAACTGCGAAAGCAATCTCCGTATTGGATTACTCCTTAAAATTGATGCCAGTTGAACGCGTACTTGATTTTGGTGAAGTAAATCCATGCGATCCATTTATGTCGTTGAAATTCAATGAAAAAAATGGTGATTACATGTATCAAGGACAAACGTTAAGAGCAAAATGCAGTGGTTCTTTACATGAATATGTTCAATTATATTACCTCGCCGGACAAAAAGCTAAAGCGGAAGCTCTTGGAGCAAAATTACTCGCGAACTACCAAAGTATTTTTGGCTATTTCGAACATAGTAACGTTGAATTTGCTGGAAACCCTGAAAATGCGGAAGATTTAATTGCCGCGATGGATGCGTGTTTAAAAATGAACGATTTAGCACAAAATCCACGTTATGGAAATCCTACTTCTCCTTTTGCGAAAGCCTTGAAGAAAGAAATTACACGCATGTACAAATCTGTGATGCCACGCATTTACCGAGAGCTTGAGCAATTAGCACTTGATAACGGAGAAAGTGTGGATGCATATAGCGGAGCTTACACAGAAATGCTTGGTAGCCTACAAATGTACATGGGTGCAATGGCAGAACATTATGGTTTAATTAAATCGAAATCAGTCGTTCAAACACCTATTGTACCTGAAACGAATGCAGTTGACCCGAGTATTTTAATGCAAGGTGCACGACCGATGGAAACGATTCGCTAATAAACGATTAGTAAGGGAAAATTGAAGGGAATTATTTAATCCATGCAAGAAAAAAAACGTTCATTTAAAACCAACTAAGATGATTGATTTACCAAAATTTGAATTGCCCTTTTTTGCTGCGCTTCTTTTATTGTTGGTACTTGCACGTTTCTTTGGTGAGCTTTTTGAACGAATGAAACAACCAGCCATGATTGGAGAAATCATCGCAGGAATTATTCTAGGTCCTACACTTTTAAATTTTATTCATCGAACAGAAGAACTAAAGGTAATTTCCGATTTAGGGGTCTTTCTTTTAGTCATTCTTGCTGGACTTGAAATCAACTTCGACGACATTCTAAAGTCCATGAAAGGAAGAAACATCGTTATTTCTCTTCTTGCGTTCATACTACCGATTTTAAGTGGATTTATGGTTGGGAAATTGTTTGGGCAAAACGTAATGACGACCGTATTCATTGGACTGTGCGTAGCGATTACAGCGCTTCCAGTTAGTATTCGCATACTCATGGACCTAGGAAAACTAAATACAGAAGTTGGACAAAAAATCATATCAGTTGCTATTTTTGATGACGTTCTTGCCTTAACAATTTTGGGGATTTTGTTAGATATGAACCACATTGACAAAACTTTTTCAGCCATAACAACGGCAACTATTTTCACCGGAATTAAATTAATTGCCTTTATTCTCGTCGTTTATATTTCTTATCGCGTAATTCAACATTTTACCCAGAAAGAGGATTTTGTTGAGAATCAGATTGATCGATTATTAGGAGTTCTAAAAGGGAAAGAATCATTATTTGCAATCCTTTTCATGTTTATATTGCTTTTTGCTACATTGACGGAAAGTATTGGTTTACATTTTATTATCGGTTCATTTTTCGCATCGATGCTTTTGAGCAAAAAACTGATTGGTGCTAAAAACATCGATCTTTTTCATAAAACCACCAGCAGCATGGCCATGGGATTCCTGGCACCCATATTTTTTGCGGGAATTGGTTTAGAATTTAAATTTTCAGCGATAAACAACTACGGTCTACTTATTGCCATTATTCTGGTGTCCTTTCTTTCGAAAATTCTTGGAGGATACATTGGAGGGCGATTCGCTAACATGGGACATCGTCAATCAATGACACTTGCTTATGGACTAAACGCACGCGGAATTATGGAACTTGTTATTGCCAATATTGCATTCCGTGAAGGCTTTATCAACGTTGAAATCTTTTCCATGCTCGTAATTATGGGACTAGTGACCACCTTGTCTACACCGTTCTTACTGAAACAATCATTCCATCGGCTGAAGGCATAAGCTTACACTTTCTCTATGAAAAAGCAAGCGAATTTTCTTTTAATCATTCTCGTAATTTATGTGTTCCTGCAGTTTATTTGGTGGGGAAATTTACTAATACGTTTGAATGGACAGATCGACTTATCACATCAAGAATATAGTCGTCGTGTTTGGATGATTATCGGTGAAGGCAGTGTTTTTTTGGTTTTACTCTTTCTGGGGATTTGGAAAATGCGTAGGGTCATCCTGAAAGAAATAGGCTTAACGCAAAGACAATCCAATTTCTTGCTTTCCATTACCCATGAATTAAAAACACCCATATCCTCCGTCAAGTTATTTCTTCAAACGTTGTTAAAACACGATTTACCGGAAGAGAAGAAAACGGATTTACTGAAAAAAGCGATGGATGAAAATGAACGCTTAAGTTTACTCATCGATAACATCTTGCACGCTTCAAGAGTAGAAAATAAATCCTTGCAAGCAGTCAATAGTGATCTTCCATTCAATCAGTTGGTCAGCTCCATCGTAGATCGTTTTCACAAGCGTTATTTACTCGAATTTATTCAAGTCGAATCATCTGAACAGCTATCCATTCATGCGGATGCATTTATCCTAGAAATGATCATCGTTAATTTACTTGAAAATGCCTGCAAATATGCTGGGATTGATGCGAATATTACGGTTTATTTTTATAAAAAAGGTTCTACGTTTGTTTTTGGCGTGAAAGATGAAGGACCGGGAATTCCGACAGACGAACGAGGATCTATTTTTGAAAAATTCTACCGAATTGGCAACGAAGAAACCCGTCAAAAACAAGGAAGTGGATTGGGATTATTCATCGCTGCTGAATTTGCTCAATTACAAGGAGCCACAATAACATGTAAAGAAAATATCCCGAAAGGAACGGTTTTTGAGGTAACTTTGTTACTATGACAAATCACTTCGGACTCATCATTCTAGATGGTTGGGGAATTGGAGACAAATCTGCTTCAGATGCCATCAATGCAGCCAATACACCTTTCATGGATTCACTTTTGCATCAATATCCACATGCGACATTGAAAACATTTGGGGAAGATGTTGGTTTGCCTGAAGGTCAAATGGGGAATTCTGAGGTTGGACACCTCAATATTGGTGCTGGAAGAATTGTATATCAAGAACTTACACGCATCAATAAAGCGATTCGCGACGGTGAATTTCAAAAAAATCCAGTACTCCTAAAAGCGTTTGAAATAGCAAAAGAACACCATTCAAAAGTTCACTTCATTGGCCTCGTTTCAGAAGGTGGTGTACATAGTTCTCAAGCGCACTTGCATACACTATGTGACATGGCAAAAGCACATGGATTAGAAAATGTATTTATTCACGCATTCACTGATGGACGCGATTGCGATCCAAAAAGTGGACTTGGATGCATTCAGCAACTTGACGATCATTTGAAAACAAGTACGGGGAAGATCGCAAGTGTCATTGGTAGGTACTACGCAATGGATCGCGATAAACGCTGGGAACGCATTGCAAAAGCATACGATTTACTCACAAAAGGAATTGGTTCGACAGCGCTATCCGCAACTGAAGCAATTCTTCAATCTTATGAAAAAGGAATCACCGATGAATTTATTGAAGGATTCATTATTGATCCAAATGGAATCATTGAAGATGGAGACATCGTCATTTCATTTAACTTCCGAACGGATCGACCACGAGAAATTACGTCCGTTCTAACACAAGAAGTCTATCCCGCCTATAATATGAGTCCACTGGACCTATATTATTGCACTATGACCAGCTATGACGCAAATTTTCATGGATTACACGTTGTTTTTGAAAAAGATAACCTCGTAAATACACTTGGTGAAGTAATTTCCAATATGGATCGTACGCAAGTTCGAATTGCCGAGACGGAAAAATACCCACACGTAACATTCTTCTTTAATGGTGGAAGAGAAGAACCTTTTTCTGGAGAGAATCGACTTTTAATAAATTCGCCGAAAGTTGCAACATATGATTTACAACCAGAAATGAGTGCTTTCGAAGTTAGAGATCGCATCATTGAAAGTATCCAGAATGACAAACCAAATTTCATTTGCTTGAATTTTGCCAATCCCGACATGGTTGGACACACTGGTGTCTACGATGCGATTAAAAAAGCCGTTGAAACAGTAGATTCATGTTTGCAAGCTGTTGTGACCGCTGGAAAGGCTATTGGATATGAATTTTTAATCATCGCTGACCATGGAAATGCGGATTATGCTTTAAATGCGGATGGAACTCCAAATACTGCACATAGTTTAAATCCAGTTCCTGTTATTTTGGTAACGGATGATACTGGAATCGAATTGAATAATGGAATTTTAGCCGATGTAGCTCCAACCATTCTCAATCGAATGAGAATAGCAGC
>CANMFV010000034.1 GCA_947496835.1 Flavobacteriales bacterium
AATCCTTGAATCTATCGAAGAAACACGTGTTGATTAGTCCGTTTCTTATGAAAGCAGTATCTTTGTCTACGCTAAAAAAAATATGAAAGTAACAGACCATATAGAAAATGCAAACGGCACACTTTTCTCCTTTGAGATATTGCCTCCATTGAAAGGAAAAAGTATTCAATCGATTTACGAAGGAATTGATCCATTGATGGAGTTTAAACCGAAATTTGTTAATGTTACTTATCACCGAGAGGAATTCATATACAAAGAACGCGAGAATGGTTTACTCGAAAAAATCGCCATTCGTAAACGACCCGGAACAGTTGGTATTTGTGCCGCGATTATGAACAAATACGACGTGGATGCCATTCCACATTTGATTTGTGGTGGTTTTAGCAAAGAAGAAACGGAAAATGCGTTAATTGATTTGCAATTTTTAGGAATTGACAATGTTTTGGCTTTGCGTGGTGATTCCATTAAAACAGAAAGTTCGTTTCGTCCTCACAAAGAGGGACATGAATTCGCAGTAGATTTAATTCATCAGATTAGCGAAATGAATAACGGGAACTATACGATGGACGATGTTCAATTAGAACCCACCAACTTTTGCATTGGAACTGCGGGATATCCAGAGAAGCACTTCGAGGCGATGAATTTGGAGACAGATTTATTAAATGTGAAACGAAAGGTCGATGCAGGAGCATCGTACATTGTTACACAAATGTTTTTTGATAATTCGAAGTTTTTCCGTTTTGTAGATGCCTGCAGAAATGCTGGAATTACGGTTCCAATCATCCCAGGAGTGAAGCCATTGAAAACGTTAACCCATATTTCATTTTTGCCTAAATTCTTTCATATTGATTATCCAATCGAGTTATCTACTGAGCTTTTAAAGTGTAAAGACAATAAAGATGTCGAGCAAGTTGGAATTGAATGGGGAATTCAGCAATCAAAAGAATTAATGGCGCAAGGCGTTCCGTGTATTCATTATTACACGATGTCAAATTCGACATCTGTTCAAAAAATCGCTCGTGAAGTTTTTTAATTTTTCCATTATGAAAGCACTACTTACAGTATTTTTATTTTTTTCATTTGCGGTTTTTGGACAGCAAATCAAGTTCAAGAATGCCTTGGTTATTGGTCAATTTGACAAGTCTGAGGATCGTTATGCAATGGAATTGAATTTAGTAGAAATACTTCAGCAAAATGGACACAAAGCCTTCCCGTCCTTTAATTTTCTTAAACAGGGGGAAGTTCTAGGGAATATATTAAACGACTCAACTAAAAACATTTTAAAATCAAAAGGACTAGATGCTTATGTAGTCCTATCTGTTCGTGGATATGACCGAAAATTCAAGCCTTCTGAATCCCAAACTACATTGAAAGACATGTTAGAGATGACTAGTATTTACCACATTTACAGAGATGAGGCAACATCGGTTACTTTTGAGTTTACTTTTTTTGATTTTAATAATCAATTGATTGGACGTAGTTTATTGAAATGTGGCAATGTTTCTGATCGAGATTCAGTGATGAAACGATTCCGAAAGAAATTACCTAAATTAATTTTAAAGAACTGGAAGTCTTAAGGATTACTTTTGCATTTCGTATTGCTTCTGCATTTCTTTGTCTTCCGGTGTGCTATACACCCCACATTTATTTGGTTTTTCAAAAAGTTTAATGAATTTAACTTGCGCTTGAATTGGCCAATATCCTGAGGAATACCAGTCAAAATAAGCATTAAATCCATCCCAATTTTTTACTGTTACAATTGGAAGCGTAATGCTTGGAACGAACATCCATGCCTTGTTTAAGCGAATACCAAGTCCCAAACTATACACAAATTGTGCGGCAAGTTTTTCTTCTGTCAAGCCTTGATAGTTACGTGTTGCATAAATTGGAGGAAAATCGTTCGAATAAGATGTGTCCCCGGGAGAAGCACAGTACGAAAACTGAAAACCTATGCTATTATCAATAAAGTGTTTTCTAACTTTCACAATTTTTTTCTTACCGAAGTATACCAGCGAGTGAGCGCTATATCGTCCGTATATGTAGCCGTTTTTTAATGCTCCATATTCGTTTTGTATGCCAAGCAAGTCACCAGAAGCAGTTTTATAAGTGATTTCGGTTTCTTCGGTTCCACGAATTAAACTATACCCAATTCCCCAGTCGAAATAGTCAATGATGCGGCTTTTCTTTAAGGCTTTGATGGGTGTTCCTTTCCATTTTGGAAAATGAACCATCCCGAATTCTGCGTAAAATCCCAATTTGCTTTTTGGCGTAATGCTGTAATTACCGCGAGATCCATTGGACGCAGTTAATTCACCCAGAATTGGTTTTGTGTGAAAAGAGTAGGTTGGTCCAATAGAAAATTGAATGCCGTGATTACTCACTACCATGTAGTCATTTCCTTTTTTTTTCGACTTTTCGAATCCACCTTGAGAAAAAACAAAGGATGAACACAAAAGAGGAAGAAAGAACAAGATTTTTTTCATGCTTAGAATTTAAAGTCAGCACTTTTTTCCAATAAGATATCCATGACAATTTTCGAATCCCATTCTTTTTCAATGTTAGGAAGCGCCATCACTTCATCCATGATATCACTTTGAGCTTTTCCTTGTTTATAGGCTTCGCTATATCGTATGTTACTAAATGTAACTTGAGAATATAATGGCAACCATCTATCAGGATGTAAGTCACTAAATTTCGCTTCAATTTTTTTTCTCAATAGAAATTCTGGATCTGCAACATAGTCTCGCATGACAAAGTAATTATCCAAAGACAAATCTTGTAATGCGTCACCATCCGGTTTTCGTTCAATACTGTATTCATCAAAAATAGCATTCCAATCATGGTTATGTTTGTGCATCAAGCGATTCATCACTGTACAATCTTCGAATCCAGCATTCATTCCTTGTCCGTAGAAAGGCACTGTTGCGTGTGCGGCATCACCCATGAGAGCAACTTTTCCATGGGACCAAGGATAACAACGTATAATTGCTAAGTTTGATAGGGGATGATCTTCCCATGCGTCAGCAATGTTTGGCATCATTTCATAGAAATCTGGGAAAGTCGTTTGAAAGAAGTTATTCACGGCATCGCGTGAAGTTAGTTTATCAAATGCGTTTTCGCCGCCTTCATGTGGCATGAATAGGGTACATGTAAATGATCCATCTTCGTTAGCCATTGCCATTAACATAAAACGTCCTCTAGGCCAAATATGCAAAGCGTTTTTGTCCATTTTGTAGGAACCATCAGCATTTGCTGGTAATAAAATCTCTCGGTATCCGTCTGCAACAAAATTCTGACTGTAATTGAAACGGTTAATTTTTTGGAACGAATTGTATCGAACTGCTGAGAATGCGCCATCAACTCCAAAAACGAGGTCCGCTTGAACGGTAAATACTTTATTTGTTAAGGTATTTGTAAGGGTAACAATCCCTGCTTTTAAGTCGACTTTATTACATTCATGGTTGTAATGAATGGTTGCATCACCATGTTTCTCGGCCATATCCATCATTACAGCATTGGTGCGACCTCTAGAAATCGAATAAATCGCTTGCCCTTCTTTCCCATAAGGTTGATAGGTCAAATTCCCTTGCAAGTCGTGCATCATACGACCGTACATTGGAATTCCAATCTTACGAATTTCATCACCAACTCCAACAGCATCGAGAGCAGTCCAACCGCGAACAGAAAGCGCCAAATTGATTGATTTCCCTGCACTTATATCTGCTTTTCGAATATCTGAACGTCTTTCATAAATTGTAACGTTGTATCCAGCTTTTGACAGGTAAACTGACCAAAGTGAACCAACTAATCCAGCTCCAATAATGATGACTTCTTTTTTCTGTTCCATTTAAAATAAATAAGGTAATGAATGTTTAGCTGACTATTCTCGTTCTGAACAAAGTTAAAAACTTACACGGATGAAAACACTTTTCATTTTAGAATTTTCAACAAGTGATGCATGAAAACTAGGGTATTTTCAAGAAGGAGATGTTTCGTTTTAGCCCTTGAAACTTTGTCCGTTTAACCGGACTTTTTTGAAACAATAGTTGAAATCCTTCTTCTTGCAAATCCATCCAATCTTGTTTTTTTAAATCGAGTAAATCGGGATGAGGAATAAATCGTGGTTCGTTATGGAGTGAAGAGAATCGGTTCCATGGGCAAACATCTTGACAAATATCACAACCAAACATCCAATTATCTATTTTCCCCTCAAACTCTTTGGGTAATAGTTCATCTTTTAATTCGATGGTTAAATAGGAAATGCATTTTGAACCGTTGACTACATATGGTTCGATGATTGCATCGGTTGGACAGGCATCAATGCAACGTGTGCAGGTGCCACAATAATCTTTTATAGGACCATCGGCCTCTAATTCCAGGTCGATAATTAAATCTGCAATGAAAAAAAAACTTCCTGTTCTGGGATGAATTAAATTGCTGTTTTTCCCAATCCAACCTAGTCCAGCTTTTTTAGCCCAAGCCTTATCCATGACAGGTGCAGAATCCACAAATCCGCGTCCGTTCACTTCGCCGACTTCTAAATTTATAAATGCAATGAGCTCTTTTAATTTGTCCTTAATGACATGGTGGTAATCTTCTCCGAAGGCGTATTTCGAGATTTTTGGAGCATCAGGATCACTTTGTTGTTGGTCGGTGTAATAATTAAAAAGAAGTGAGATAACTGTTTTTGCATCATCCACCAATAAACGTGGGTCAAGTCTTTTATCAAAATGATTGGCCATATAAGCCATTTCACCTTGATGGTTTTTGTTTAGCCAGTTTTCTAGTCGTGGTGCTTCTTCTTCCAAAAAGTCAGCTTTGGAAAAACCTACATGAAAAAAGCCAAGTTCGTATGCTTTATTGGTGATGCGTTTCTTGTAATCCACCTTTGGCAATATTAGAAAAGTCCACCTTGAGTCCAGCCAATATCTTTACCAAGGTGACGGTAGGTTTTTTCCGTTGCCTTTCTTCCTCTCGGAGTTCTCATGAGGAATCCTTCTTGAATTAGGAAGGGTTCATATACCTCTTCTAAAGTTCCTGCATTTTCACCAATCGCAGTTGCAATCGTTGAAAGTCCAACCGGACCACCGCTAAATTTATCAATGATGACTTTCAGTATACGGATATCCATTTCATCGAGACCATTTTCATCGACATTCAGTGCTTTCAGAGCAAATTCGGTGATTTCTTCATCAATTTTACCACTTCCTTTGATTTGTGCAAAGTCGCGGACACGTCGCAGAAGGGCGTTGGCAATTCTTGGAGTACCGCGGCTTCTACTGGAAATTTTAAATGCAGCGGACTCATCTATTTCGATGTGAAGTAAATGTGCGGATCGTTCCACGATGGAAGTGAGTGTTTTTGAATCGTAGTATTCCAAACGTGAATTGATACCAAATCGCGCTCTAAGCGGAGAAGTAAGCAATCCTGACCGAGTTGTTGCGCCAATTAATGTAAATGGATTCAGGTTAATTTGAATACTACGTGCATTCGCTCCTGAATCCAGCATAATGTCTATGACATAATCTTCCATTGCGGAATACAAGTATTCTTCAATAACGGGACTCAAACGGTGAATTTCGTCAATAAATAAGACGTCACCAACACCGAGATTCGTAAGGAGTCCGGCCAAATCACCTGCTTTATCTAGCACGGGACCTGAAGTAACTTTGAATCCAACACCTAGTTCGTTGGCGATGATATTCGCTAATGTTGTTTTACCAAGTCCCGGGGGACCATGAAGCAAAACGTGATCGAGTGGTTCGTTTCTTAATTGTGCAGCACGAACAAAAACCTCTAGATTTTCAACTACGGATGGTTGCCCGGCGAAATCGCTAAGTGTTTTGGGGCGCAGGACTTTATCAATTTCCTGTTCGCCATTTTGAGCTGCCTCGTCTCTGTAATCAAAAGAATCTTCCATCTTCTACAAAAATACAAAAGCATTCCAAATGGAGCTCTGTTCTATTTCTGTATTTCCAATAAGAATTCATTCATTGTCCTGAAATGAAAATCAGCAACGGAAAGTCGGGGATTTGGAAAATGTGTTTTTTCAGGAATACAAACAACTTTCATCTTCGCGGCAATTCCAGCGATTACGCCGTTAAAAGAATCTTCAATGACTAAACAATTATTTGGAGAAACGTATAGGTGTTCTGCGACTGTGAGGTAAACAGCTGGATGAGGTTTGCCAAAATCTTCTGTTTCCGCGGAGTGTGTGAAGTCAAAAAAGTGTTTGATATTTAATTCCGAAAGTACGACTTGAATGAGCCTGTTCGAGGAAGATGTTCCTAGTCCAATTTTAATTCCGGAATTCTTCAAGTAAGTAAGGGTTTCGATGACACCGGAAAGTGGCGCGGCATTTTTTGAAATGAGTTCAATCATTTTCACTATAATTGCCTCTTCGACATCCTGTTCATTTTCCACTCCCCAATTTTCATGGTGATTCCAAAAATGAACAACTTCATCGATGCGAAGTCCAACCGTTTTTTGAAAATCCGCTTTGGTCAACTTCGAACCCAACGAGTGAAACACTTCCTCCATTGCGATTTTCCATAGTGGTTCGGAGTCAATCAAAACGCCATCCATGTCAAAAATGACGGCTTCGTAATCTGCTAGTTGGATCATGGTAATTTTAACAAGGTGAATTTTGCGGCTCCAAGAAATTTATTTTTTTCATTAGAAATGAAATAGGTATGGTCGTTCATCCAAACACAAGCTTCAACTTGTTGAATATACGGATAGAAAAATAGATTTGATTTGGTTAAACCTTGTTTTGGAAATTCCAATTTTATGATTCGGTTATAAGTGGTAAGAATAATGGCATTGGTTTGGGTGCAAGCACTGGTAATAGCATCTTTTAAATAGGATGTTTTATTCAGTTTTAGTTGCGAAGTTTTTTGCAATTCTTTGTTTTTGTTTGACTCGAATTGAAATGCATAAATATATGAAATGCCATCAAACGGTTTGGTGCTATTTTTGGTAAAGACCCAAAGTTGTCCTTCAAAAATGGTCATTGCTTCAGCGTCGAAATACCGTTCTTGATCAATTGGAGGAAAAGACGTTTGTTCTCGATAACTGAAGGACATTTTCTCCGCTCTAAGTTCGCTTGAGTTCATTATTTCGCCTCGATTGATTCGGTAAATACATAAATCTTCGCGTTGATTCATGTTGTTTCCAATATCACCAATGTACAGGTATTTTTCATCAATGGCCAGGGCTTCCCAGTCAATATTGCGCGCATTAGACACCTTGATTTGACGAATGATTTGTCCCTTTAAATCCAGTAAAAAAAGAACAGGGTCATTGCCGCCATCGTTAATGGCTAGAAGCGTGGTGTCATTCAGTTTTTCTAACCCCGATATTTCAGAAAGTTCTTTGGGAAGTGAAAAGCTAACTTGTGCTGTGGCAAATGAACTAACAAATAAGGTAAGAAGTCCAAGTAATCTCTGCATCACGATTCAATAAAAAGCCGAACGGTTTCGATTTTTCGGTCACTCACTTCTTCCACGACAAGTCGGTATTTTTCAAGTTGAACGCTATCTCCTTGTGTTGGGATAGATTCAATGTGATGAATGATTAATCCTGCGAGTGTATCGTATTCATCCGATTCTTCTAAAGAAAGTTTGAATGTTTCATTTAAGTAGTCGATATCGATTCGAGCAGAGAATAAAAACTCAGTGTTATTTATTTTCTCTTCTAACCAAATTTCTTTGTCGTGTTCGTCTTCAATTTCCCCGAAAATTTCTTCGATGACATCTTCCAGTGTGATGATTCCAGCTGTGCCACCATATTCATCTGTCACAACGGCAAAACTACCCGCTTGTTTGGTGAATTTCTCTAATAATTCTTTACCAGAAATCACGGTCGGCACGAAAGAAATTGGCTTTAAAATTTGTTTGATCGATTTTGGTTGGGAGAACAAATCAAACGAGTGAACATATCCAATGATATTGTCAATGTCGTCTCGGTAAACGATTAATTTTGAGAGTCCTTTTGTGATAAGTAATTCCTTAACTTCTTCCATGTCATCCTCAATTTCCACTCCAATTATTTCTGTACGTGGAATCATGCAATCGCGCGCTTTGATGTTTGTGAAATCAAGTGCATTTCTTAGAATGAGCATTTCATTGCTAAATTCTTCTTCATCTTTAATGCGTGCACTTAATTCATCGACATAATGTTCCAAATCCACTTTTGAAAAAACACGTGCAGATTGTTCCTGGCTGGAACCGAACATTTTCAAAATGATGTAGCTAAAGAATAAAACAAATTGTGTCGGCAAGTACAAAATAATGTATAGGACAAGCATGGGAGCGAGCGTTACATCGAGAAAGCGATTCGGATTAAGCTGTACTAAGGCTTTTGGTAAAAACTCAGCGGTAATGAGAACGATTATCGTCGATGCTACGGTTTGCAGCACTAACAATAACACTTCATCCTCAATTCCTAGTCCAATGAAAAACTGATTCAGTACCCGAGCTGAGGCAATACCATAC
>CANMFV010000035.1 GCA_947496835.1 Flavobacteriales bacterium
ACACCTTAGATGGTGGTCCCTTGGGTGACATTGAAGATGAAACCTTTTCTGCCGATGCTGTAAAAATTACTTTTCATGGCATAAGTGCACATCCAGGATACGCAAAAAATAAAATGGTTCATTCCATGAAATTAGCAGCGTCCTTGATTGAATCTTTGCCAAAAGACGCTTGGTCACCTGAAACTACTTCCGGACGTGAAGGGTTTGTTCATCCTGTTGCTATTGAAGGTGGACTTGAGTCAACAACGGTACAATTTATTATCCGAGATCACGATACGTCGAAATTAGCTGACTATGAACAACGATTAAAGGAAATGGCTGAAATGGTTACCTCAAAATATCCCGGAGCACATTTCGATTTCGAGGTTTTTGAACAATACCGCAACATGAATGAAATCCTAAAAGATCTACCTTTTGTGACAGATTATGCTGTGGAAGCTATGAAAAAAGCTGGAATTGAACCGAATCGTGCAATAATCCGCGGTGGAACAGATGGATCAAGATTGTCATTTATGGGATTGCCATGTCCAAATATCTTCACAGGCGAAATGGCGATTCACTCGCGTCATGAATACGTCAGCATTCAAGACATGCAAAAGGCAGTTGATACACTCGTAAAATTGAGTCAAATCTGGGAAAAACATCAGTAATGGATCATAAACTCCTTCTTAAGGATATTAAAAACAATAAGTTTGAAAAAATGTACTTCCTTCATGGTGAGGAGGCATATTTTATTGATTTGATTTCTGATGCGCTTATGGAACATGCCATGGAAGAACATGAGCGGGATTTTAATCAAACCATTCTTTACGGAAAGGACACTGAGCTTTTAGCCTTAATTAGTGAGTTGAAAGCTTATCCAATGATGGCAGAAAGACGCCTTGTTGTTTTGAAGGAGGCGCAGGATTTTAGAAGTATTGATGGACTCGAAAAATATGCCGAAGATCCATCTGACACAACGATTTTCGTAATTTGTCATAAATACAAGGCATTTGATGCGCGTAAAAAAGTACTTAAGTCTTTTTCGAAAAATGGAACAGTGTTTAAGTCTGATAAAGTCCGTGAATACCAATTAGCAGATTGGATTCAACAGTATGTAAAATCTACCGGATATGGAATAAATTCGAAAGGAAGTATGCTTCTTGCGGAATTTTTAGGAACAGATTTAGGACGAATCGTGAAGGAATTGGAAAAGTTGGCGATTCTTCTTCCTCTGGGCACAACCATTGATGAAACACATATTGAATTGAATATTGGTATTTCCAAAGACTACAATGTTTTTGAGTTCGTCAATGCGATTTCCGCACGAAACAACGAAAAAGCATTTAAAATTATTCAGTATTTTGAGTATAATCCAAAAGCGGCCGATTTAACAGTGATTATTTCGAACCTATTTAAGTTTTTCTCTCAAATCATGCGCATTCATTTTTTACCGAATAAATCGAGAGAGGCAGTTGCTCAAACGATTGGCGTTCATCCATTTGTTGCTGGGGAGTTATTACAGGCTAAAAACCAATATGATCCGCGTAAAATTGCCGCAGCCATTGAGTTGCTTCACCGCTTCGATTTAAAATCAAAGGGTGTTGGAAATGCAAGTATGACTCAGGGAGAATTACTTAAAGAATTAACCTACCAAATATTACACTAATGCACTTGTTTTTCGCACCTGAAATAACGGATAAAACGCAAGAGTATACGCTTACGGAGGAGGAATCAAAGCATTGTGTGCGCGTTCTGCGATTGAAGCAAGGTTCACAAGTAGAACTACTCAATGGAAAAGGGCTTTCCGTCTTAGCTGAAATTAAGGATGACCACCCAAAGAAATGTACATTACACATTCTATTAACAGAATTTCATCCACGTAGTTCTATAGAAATTCATTTGGCTTTAGCCCCTACAAAAAACATGGATCGATTGGAGTGGCTCATGGAAAAGGCAACAGAAATCGGTTTGTCGAAATTGTCTTTTTTGAAATGTGACCATAACGAACGAGGACAATTAAAATTAGATCGCTTAGAAAAGATTGCCATTTCTGCCATGAAGCAATCGAAACGATATTACTTACCAGAAATCACTGGGTTGGTTTCGTTTCAATCGTTTGTTCAGAATCATCCAAATGGATTCATTGGCCATTGTTATCCCGCAGAAAAGATTGCCTTAAATTCGATTTCAGAATCAAAGGTGTTTTTAATTGGGCCGGAAGGTGATTTTTCCGAAAACGAAGTAAAGTTCGCTTTGCAAAATGGCTACCAGGCAGTAAGTTTAAGTGATTTTAGGTTGAGAACCGAAACAGCTGCACTTATTTCTGTTATGAAATTAAGTTTAGTTTAAGGCTTTCTCGTATATTTCTTCACAGTAAAAGCTGCTTCATGTTGCGCATCTTTCTCTTGTTCTAAAATAATCTGACTTTCCCAGATATTTTCATCGAATGCTGTGAAAAATGTTTCTGCATCATAGTGATGATGAACATGTGTAATGAACATTTCATCAATGACATTTGACGCTAAAGCCATTTTGTAAATTTCACCACCACCGATAATAAACAAAGTTCGTTCCGTTTCTTCTTTGAAGTAGTTTAAACAATCTTCTAATGAATGAAAAACCAAGCAATCTGGTGCAGAAAAGTCTTTATTCCGCGTTAGTACAACATTTAATCGATTTGGAAGCGGTCGGTATTTTTCAGGAATACTATCATAGTTTTTCCTTCCCATTACCACAATTTGACCCTGTGTGGTGTCTTTGAAAAACTTCCTGTCTTTCGGCAAGTTCCACATTAAATCATTGTTCTTTCCAATTCCTCTTTCGGAATCCATTGCGACGATTAGAGCGGTCCTCATTAGATTGCTACTGCGGCTTTAATATGTGGGTGCGGATCGTAATTGCATAATTCAAAATCATCATAGGTAAAGTCAAATAAATTCTTCACTTCTGGATTTATTTTCATCGTTGGTAAAGTTCGGAATTCACGGCTTAATTGTAAGTGTGCTTGTTCGATGTGATTTGAATATAAGTGTGCATCGCCTAATGTATGAACGAAATCCCCAGCTTCTAAACCACAAACTTGCGCTACCATCATGGTTAACAAAGCGTAGGATGCAATATTGAAAGGCACACCTAAAAAAGTGTCGGCACTTCGCTGGTATAATTGACAACTTAATTTACCGTCAGCAACATAGAATTGAAAAAACGCATGACATGGTGGCAACGCCATTTTATCAATTTCACCTACATTCCACGCTGAAACAATGATTCTTCTTGAATCGGGGTTATTTTTAATCTGATCAATCACTTGCGTAATTTGATCAATGTGTCTTCCATCTGCAGCTGGCCAAGATCGCCATTGAGAACCGTAAACAGGACCCAAGTTGCCATCTTCATCTGCCCACTCATCCCAAATTGAAACATTATTTTCTTTTAGGTATTGGATGTTCGTGTCACCTTTGAGAAACCACAGCAACTCATGAATAATCGAGCGCAAATGAAGTTTCTTTGTTGTTAAACAAGGAAAACCTTCTTGAAGGTTGTAGCGCATTTGATAACCGAATACCGATATCGTTCCAGTTCCAGTTCTGTCTTCTTTTTTGACACCGTTATCAAGAATGTGCTGAAGTAAATCGTGGTATTGTTTCATGGCTTTGAAGATTAGCGCTAAAATAGCCAAAATTTTAGTTTTATTACTGAAAAAAGTTGATGTCTATTCGAATTATCCCATTCTCGTGTTCCAAGAGAAATGTGTATTTTCGTGTATGAAATGGATCATTACAATCGCCTTTTTAACCTTTCTAACAAATAATTTTTCCGCTCAAACGGTACGTTTAAAGCGAAAATATTTAAAGGAATACAAGGGTGAAATGCCAAAATACAGTGCCCTAATAGGCAAGGAAATGCTTGAGGTTTCTTCAGCAAAAATAGTCATAAAACTAGACAAAGACAGTGTATTTCTTTCCATCGGAGAAAGCGATTACAAAAGTGTATACACAGCTTCAAAATCTACTAATACGGATGAAATCATTCTCATAATGGAGCGCGACAACACAAAGATTGAAGAGCGATTCATACTGAATAAAAAAAATAAAACAATCGTAAGAAAAGGTATTTTCCCACAGCCAGATGTCTGCTTAAATCGCAGTAAAAAATCAGGAAAGAGGTAACCAAATAGAAAAAGTGGTTCCTTTTCCAATGGTACTTTTAACTTCAATTTTTCCCTTGTGAGCTTCGATGATTAATTTCACATAGAAAAGCCCAAGTCCAAATCCTTTGACATCGTGAACGTTTCCAGTTGGAACACGATAGAATTTGTCGAAAATAAGTTTAATGTTTTCCTTTTTAATTCCGATACCGTTGTCACTGACTTCGATTAACAAACCGTTGCGTTCATTTTTTGTAAGGATGTGAATTTTCGCTTTTCCATCGCAGTATTTGATGGCGTTATCTAATAAATTGTATACAACATTGGTTATATGAACGCTGTCAGCTTGAATTTGATGATCTAATGCGCTGCAATCCAGGGTAATTGTTCCACCAATTTCGGTTTGATTAAACTCGAAATTCTCCTTTACTTCATCTAAAAGTTCATGTACATTGAAGAGTTCTTTATCCAAAATGACTTGTTCTTTGTCGAGTTTTGCAACATTTAAGACTCGCTCCACTTGATTTTCTAGGCGTTTATTTTCCTTAAAAATGATACTCGCATATTTTCGAATTTTCTCTTGATTTTCATCGTCTAAATTCATTCGCATGAGCATTTCACTCGATAGGCTGATTGTTGATATAGGTGTTTTCAGTTCGTGTGTCATGTTATTAATAAAGTCCGTTTTGACTTCTGACAATTTTTTTTGTCGGATGATAATTCCCAGACTAAAAGCAAAAAAGACAATAACGAACAGGATAATGATAATCAGGTAAACCCAAGGGGATACAAAAGAAGCTGATTCAATGGATTTAGGCTGGACATTGGGGAAATAGACAGTAAAGTAATGTCCATCTTTGGTGAGGTTTAAAAATTCAGGGGTTAAGCCGGGTAAACTTTTTTTCGTATCGGCATAAAGGGAATCCTTGGTGAATTTGATGAGATTACCCAACACGATGGAATCTGTAAAACAATCATAAATCCCATAAACAAAATCTTGGTGGATGTTTTGATGGTAAAGTTCCTTTTTTAAAAGTGTTTCAAGGTAAAACGGTTGTAATTCGTCGGTGAAATCAACGGTAAAATGATTGCTTTTAATTTGCTTAATTGCTCCGTATAAATCAGTGTGGTCTGGATGATTGGGAGAGATTTGTTCCAATACTTCTCGCAATGCACTGTGCGCCTGTTGTGAAAATTCACGAAGATTTAAACTATCCTCTTTTTCCTGTATTGCAATATTCTTCGCCTGCATTTCCACAGTACTTCGCATCCATACAAATTGTACCAAAAGGATACTAAAAATGGAGACAAGTCCAAGTATTACTACGGAATTAACGGTCCAGCGATTCATCTGAACAAAGTTACTTAATTCAACGGGAAATCAAAAGTCAATTAAAAGCCTTGAACTCCGTTTACTGTGGTGTATTTCAAGACATTCTTTTTCTCAGGATGAATTCGGGCAAATGCAGATTGTACGGCTAATGTACCCTCGTGGAAACCACAAAGAATGAGTTTCAATTTGTTTTCGTAGGTATTTACATCTCCAATGGCATATACTCCAGGAATATTCGTAGAATAATCTAGTGTATTCACTTTAATGGCATTTTTCTCAATTTCAAGTCCCCAATCTCCAATTGGACCAAGACTTGGTTTCAAGCCGAATAGTGGAATGAAATGATCTGCGTCGATTAAAAGCTCACCGTCCTTTTGATGTGTAACATGAACTTTTTCCAATTTAGTCGATCCAGATAATCCTGTGACTTCTGCCTCTGTGATTAAATTTATTTCACCTGTTCCAGCCATGTCAATGACTTTCTGAACGGAATCTAAATGTCCGCGGAACGAGCTACTACGGTGCACTAAGTGCACTTTTTTAGCGATTTTACGCTCTGTTAAATAAATGGACCAATCCAAAGCGGAATCTCCACCACCTGCAATGACACAAATTTTATCTTGGTAAATGCTTGGGTCTTTGATGATGTATTCAACGCCATGATCTTCAAAATCAACGATGTTGTCAATAGGTGGTTTTCTTGGTTCAAATACGCCAAGTCCACCGGCAATCATAACAATCGGAGCAATGTGTTTGGTTCCTTTTATTGTAGTAACGATGAATTTTTCATCTGCTGTTTTATCAATGGAAAGCGCCGCTTCACCAAGCGTAAATCCAGGTTTGAACGGAGCGGCTTGTTCAATTAAATTGTCGATTAATTCACCTGCTAAAATGGATGGGAATCCAGGTATATCGTAAATGGGTTTTTTAGGATAAATTTCTGAACATTGTCCACCTGCTTGAGGCAAAGAGTCAATTAAATGACAGCGTAACTTTAAAAGTCCTGCCTCAAAAACGGTAAATAGTCCAACAGGACCCGCTCCAATAATGATAATATCTGTTTCGATCATGCTAATAGAAAATTGCTTTGCAAATTTAATGATTTAAAGGGGTAACAGCCAATTTTAATAATTGTTTGTTAATGATCCGGATGTTTTGGTGCATTATTCAAAATCAACTCAATCTGTTCCATCACTTCTGTCGTTAATTTTTCTTTAGCATCCAGGGATTTTAAGTTTTCAATGAGTTGGTATTCTTTACTCGCGCCAATAATAACAGTGCTCACATTCGGGTTTTTCAAACACCAAGCGAGTCCAAGAATTGGCAAAGTCATCTCCAAATCCGAAGCCAAAGTGTTCAGCTTTTTAACGACATTAATGCGTTCTTCTGTGAGGTTTTTTTCTTTTAACCAATCAAGTCCATCCATTCCAAGGCGTGTATCACTCGGGAATTCCTTGTTGTATTTACCACTTAAGATGCCACTTGCTAAAGGAGACCAAATGGTAGTGCCTAATCCAACTGTTTTGTACATCTGAGCAAACTCAACTTCTACTTTATTTCGCGTGAACATATTGTATTCTGGCTGTTCAACGATTGGACCGATTAAATGATTTTGCTTGGCAAACATATGTGCCTCCATAATTTCTTGTGCACTCCATTCAGAGGTTCCCCAATATAGGATTTTTCCTTGCATGATGAGCTGGTGCATGGACCATACTGTTTCTTCAATGGGAGTTTGTTTGTCTGGACGGTGACATAAAAATAAGTCTAAGTAATCTAGTTGAAAACGCTTTAATGCCTGATCACAGGCCTCGAAAATGTGCTTTCTGCTCAATCCTTTTTGCGTTGGAAGTTGCCCGCCATTACCAAAGAACACTTTACTACTCACGATGTAACTATCGCGCGACCAATTTTTCTTTTTCAGGATGGCTCCCATCACCTCTTCACTTTTTCCACGTGCGTAAATCTCTGCATTATCGAAGAAATTGATTCCGTTTTCGTAAGCGATATCCATCAGTCTTTCAGCAACATCGTCACCAATTTGTTTGCCAAAGGTTAACCATGACCCCAATGAAAGTCGACTTATTTGTAAGCCGGATTTTCCAAGATTAGTATATTCCATTTTCTGTAGTTTTTTGTTTAAGTGCTGATTTACTCAGCCAATGCTTATAAAATCCATTGGCAATCACAACTAGAATGATAACCATCGAACCTATGTAAAAGTTCAAGTTTAGTAATTTGTGTTCGTTCAAAATGAAAATAGCGAGTATGATCGTATAAACAGGCTCTAAGTTTATACTTAAAGATACGGTAAATGCACCTAGTTTTTTAACGATTTCAATGGTCATTAAAAAGGCAAATGATGTGCAAACAACGCCTAAAAAAAGTAACCAAAGGGCATCCGATGTGGTCATTTTAAGCATTGAATAGCTTAATTTTCCTGTAGACCATAGGACAATGCTGATAAAGACGATTCCTGTAATGAGTTCGTATAGTGTTATGTAGGCAGATTCAACATCTTTCGCGATACGACCGTTAAAAACCGAGAATAAAGCTGCTAATAGTGCGGATACAAGTCCAAAGTAAAGTGCTGTCCGTTCTTGTGCACTAAAGTCATGTGCGACAAAGTAAATCCCAAAAATGACTAAAAGTCCGAACAAGAATTCCATCCATGAAAACTTTCGCTTCATGACAATTGGTTCTAGCCAAG
>CANMFV010000036.1 GCA_947496835.1 Flavobacteriales bacterium
GAACGGTAAACGGAACACTTGAAACTTGGTATTGTTTCCCTACTTTACTATTCCATCCTCCAAGGTCACTCACGTGATTTGGCCAAGAAAGTTGATCTTGCTCAATTGCATTTTTCCATTTTTGCGCATCGGTATCTAATGAAACGCTGACGATTGTGAAGCCATCATTTTTGTATTTTTCGTAAGTCTGGACAACGTTTGGATTTTCTCTTCGACACGGACCACACCAAGATGCCCAGAAATCAATCAATACAATTTGTCCCTTTAACGAAGACAGTGTAAACGATTTTTTCCCATCAATTTTCAATTCAGTGAAATCAGGAGCTATTTTTCCAGGGGCTAAAAAATTGGCGTCATCAATGCGTTTTTTTATCTGTGCAAAATTGGTATTGAAAGCCTGAACTGTAGGACTTTCCTTGAATACAGAGTTTAATTGATTCAACACATTTTCATACGTTGCCATATCCTGTTCTGCATTCATATTTGCCAAGGCAAGGATTAAAACGGGAGAATTTGAATTTGCGCCAATAAATCCTTGAAGTTCGCTATTGAATTTATAAAATTCTTGCGTCATGTAATCGTTTACTACTTGTTGACGAGAAGGATCCAACTTAATTGCGTTTACGGCTGAATCACTTTTTGCCGTCCATTTTTCCGAAATGTGAGAAAAGTCATTCATCGCTTTAGATTCATCTGAACCAACGAAATTGCAAAATTCCTTGAGTTTGGATCCATCACCATATACTTTGATGTCACTATTGTTTTTTAAAATCAAGTGAATGTTTTCCGGACCAATTCTTAAGTAATAATAGTCTGGATTCGGCAAAGTTAAGCTTAGTTTAAAGTTTCCTTTTTTGTCCAATGCAGCGGAACCGTAATCTTTATAGTAAGTCCCAAAGTTTTGAGAAATCCGAACAGAATCAACATTGGCATTAAACATCATTCCAGATACGGTAGCTTGAATGGTGTTTTGAGCAAAGATTCCAAACGGAAAAAAAGCGATAAGTATAATCCTTAAGTTTTTCATTTTAAAAGTTCGTTTAACGTTTCTTCTAGTTTTTCACCACGTAAGTTTTTCCCAATAATTTTACCTTCTTTGTTTACGAGCACAGTATATGGTATCCCCTCAATTCTAAAGGTAGGCACAACGGAAGATTTCCAACCCTTTAAGTCACTTACATGGTAATCCCATTCAAGTTGATCTTTAGCGATAGCTTCTTTCCATTTCGTGGCATCTTCGTCTAAAGAAACGGAGAAAACGGTAAATCCTTTGTTTTTGAATTTTTGATACATTTTTACAACGTTTGGATTTTCTGCCCGACACGGTCCGCACCAAGATGCCCAAAAATCAAGCAATACAACCTTTCCTTTTAGATCAGATAATTTGATTATTTTCCCTTCTGTATTGGCAAGTGAAATTTCAGGTACAGGTACTGTTCCATTCACGGATGAAGCGAATTCATAATATGCATTTTCGATTTGAGCATATTGATTTCTAAAAGTTTCAGCTGCCGGTTGACCAGCGTATTTTTCTTCAAAGGCTTCGGTTACCTTGCGCAGTGCATTTAGGTTACTTGGATCCCAATCATCAAAACTCATACTCGGTAACAAATCCATCGAAAGAATGATGTTGTAGGCATTACCTGGGTCTTTCAACATGTGTTCGCGTGAAAAAGCCTCCATTTTGCTTTTTGCATCAAGAAAAAGCTTAGAAACTTCTTCCTTGCTTCGGTTTTCTTGGTTCAGCTGTAAACGCGCTTGCGTACGCTGAAATTGCTCAAATTCTCGCAAATATTCATTCATGGCACGACTCCATTTCGTTCCAGATGCATTTGGTTGGGCAACGAATGATGAAGCAGATGTGTTGATTTTTAAGTGATCCCCGGGAATTAACGTAATGGGAATCAAGCTATTTTTCTCATCACCTAATCTTAGGAAATAGTAACCCAATCCTGGAATGTTCCCCCGGATATTAAACGTTCCATCCTCATTTATTTGTCCCTCGGCAACGGGAATAGTTCCTTTATCACTAGGCGCTTCAATAAATAAACTTAATCCTGGAACGCCTGAAATTTTACCAGATAGTTCGAAGTTAGGTTCGAGTCCTCCCGTATCCGCAAGTTCTTTTTGGTGTTTATTGTACCAAATAATGGAACCAACTAAAGTCACAATCAAGGCAAGGATTAGCCCATTTTTATATTTTAAGATCCAATCTTTCATGCGTCGAGCATTTGACGTAAAAATCCATTTGCCAATTTGGGATCGGCTTTTCCTTGCGACACTTTCATCAATTGGCCCATGAAAAATCCAGTCAACTGTTTTTCGCCAGCGCGGTATCTTGCTACTTCATCTGGATTCAATTCAAAAACTTTTTCAATAAATCCTTTCAGCGAATCTTCGTCCGAATTTTGAATCAAGTTTAATCTTTCGGCAACTTGCAAAGGTGACTCCTCTGTCGCGAACAAGGCTGGAAAGATATGTTGTGATGCAACAGTACTTGATACTTTTCCTTCTTCAACTAGATGAATTAATTCAGCTATTTTAAGCGGTTTCAATGGGAATTTTTCCATGTCAATTCCATACTCGTTTAAATAGGATTTGATGTCACCCATCAACCAATTGGCAGCGGACTTGTAATTTTTTGTGTGGACAAGAATAGATTCGTAATAAAGTGCGATTCCTTTGTTGTCTGTGATGTTATAGGCATCGTATTCGGACAAGCCATATTCCATAGTATAGCGTTGAAATAAGGCACGAGGCAAAGCTGGCATTTCTAGCGCAACAGCTTCAATTTGTTCTTTTGTGATTGTAATTGGTGGCAGGTCGGGTTCCGGAAAATAACGGTAGTCATTTGCTGCTTCCTTGGAACGCATGGATATGGTAATTCCTTTAAATGCATCAAAAGCTCTTGTTTCTTGAGAAAGTGAACCACCGTTTTCAAGTACTTCAATTTGACGGATAATTTCAAATTCAATGGCACGTTGAACATTTCGAATGGAATTCATATTTTTCACTTCTACTTTCGTTCCAAATTCAGAAACACCCACGAGTCTAACCGAGACATTTGCATCGCAGCGCATGGAACCTTCTTCCATGTTTCCATCACAAATATCAAGGTAACGCACGAGTTTGCGTACTTCCGTTAAGTAATGATAAGCTTCCATGGATGAACGCATGTCTGGTTCTGTAACGATTTCGAGTAGGGGCGTGCCCGCACGATTTAAATCGACAAGGGTATCGTAAACGTCCACATCGTGAATGCTTTTACCAGCATCTTCCTCCATGTGGATTCGTGTTAATCCGATTAACTTCTCAGTTCCATCATCGGTTCGAATTACGATGCTTCCACCAGTACAAATTGGCGTCGTGTCTTGGGTGATTTGGTATCCTTTTGGTAAATCTGGATAGAAATAATTTTTACGTGCAAAATGTTGAGCAGGTGCGATATGAGCATCGCAAGCAAGACCTAATTTAATCGCAAATTCAATCGTTTTCTTGTTCATAACAGGCAAAGTACCTGGATGACCAAGAGTCACAGCGCTGATGTTGGAATTCGGAGCGGATCCATATTCATTGACATCACTTGAGTAAGCCTTCGTTTTGGTCAACATTTGTGCATGGACTTCAAGTCCGATGACAACTTCGTATTTATCGCGAATGGATGCTTCCATAATTTATTTAAATGCGGGAGATTAGTTCTTTCATGATTTGCGTCATTTTTGGCTCTTGACGACTCGCAACCTCAATCACGTCTTGAACGCTCACTTTTTTGATTTTACCTGGCACACCAAGGTCTGTGATAATTGAAATCGCAAAGCAAGGAATGCTCATGTGTCGTGCAACAATGACTTCTGGAACAGTTGACATTCCTACTGCATCTGCGCCAATCACACGAACGTATTTGTATTCAGAAGGAGTTTCTAACGTTGGACCAGTAAGTCCGGCGTAACATCCAACAGAAACCTTGATTGACATTTCTTCGGCAATGGTTTTTGCCATTTCGATCATTGATTCATCGTAAGGGTCACTCATATCTGGGAAACGAGGTCCTAATTCGTCGATGTTTTTTCCAATTAATGGATTTCCAGGAAATAAATTGATGTGGTCGTTCATAATCATGATTTCACCTACTGCGAAATCGGGATTGACACCACCGGAGGCATTGCTAACGAATAGACGTTCGATGCCTAATAACTTCATGACGCGCACTGGAAAGGTTACCTGCTGTAAATCATATCCTTCGTAATAATGAAAACGTCCTTGCATAGCAACTACGTTTTTACCACCAAGACGACCAAAAATCAATTTACCGGAGTGACTTTCAACCGTTGAAACCGGAAAGTTTGGAATTGTTTCGTAAGGAATTTCATCCACAATTTCGATTTCTTTCACGAGTCCACCTAGACCAGTTCCTAAAATAATTCCAATTGTTGGTTGAATACTTGTTTTGGCTTGAATATATGCCGCTGTTTCTTTAATTGCTTCTAACATAATCTTTTATCATCGAATTAAACGCTTCTTCTTCTTCCATTTTTACAGTAATTGGAAGAACATACCAAGGATAGGTTTGCCGGTCAGTTTCAGAGAGAAGACCTTGGATTTTCACGAGGTCCTTTTCTGTTGTAACGATGGCCATTTCCTTGTTTACAAAGGTATCAAATTTTCTGTGAATTTCTTGGATATCTCCTTGTGTAAACGAGTGATGGTCACCAAATTTAAGTTCCTCCACTTCGTAAGATTCCAACAAGTGATTTTTCAAGGATGTTGTGGAGGAGATACCTGTCACGAGTAAAATCGATTTTATGAAAGGAATGGTTTGACCAATCGCTTGAAATTCGGCATAGTCAATTCGTGAGAAGAATACGGGTTTCTCGTACGATTCATAGCGTTTTCGATGTGAATCCATCTCCTCTTTCGTCAGATTTGGACATTTGGTCAAAACGATTGCGTCTGCGCGATTTGCACCTTTTTTCGACTCTCTGAGATTACCTGATGGCAGGTGCCAATCCGTTAAAAATTGCTCATAAAAAGGAGTCAGCAACAATTGAAGTCCTGGTGTAACATGTCTGTGTTGAAATGCATCATCTAAAATAATCAAGGACGAAGGATTCATTTCCTTCATTTTCACAATAGCAACTTGTCGTTTTTCACAAACAAAGACTTCTGTTTTAGGAGCGAATTTCTGAAAATAGGTGAGTGGTTCGTCCCCAACGTTTCGAGCATCATCCGTAGAATTAACCTGTCGAAAACCTTTGGTTATACGTCCATAACCACGACTGAGTATCTGAATTGAATGCTCGTCTTGAAGTAGATTAGTCAAATAAATAACCATGGGAGTTTTCCCAGTTCCACCAACGGATAAATTGCCAACAGAAATCGATTTCCCAGGTATAGAATGGGATGTAAGAATACCAACATCAAAGAGGATATTCCGTGTATATGTGATGAGCCAATATAAAATCGTAAAAGGAAGAAGTCCGATTTTTCTCATCCTCAAAGATACGTTTTATTGATTGTGATAGTCCGAAAAAGCTTGTTCGTCGTCGAAATAATAAATTCGAATGAGAGCAGTATCATTCAAAAAGTCAATTTTACCAATCTCAACTCGATTGATGGACAATCCTGTTCGTTTCTCCAAGTCTGCTTTCATCTCGTCGTATTTTTCAGGAGTAATCAAATCGATTCGCTCGTAGTTAATTGTCTTGCGCGTCTCGTGTTTCATTAACCAAAGATTCTCTAGAATGAAGGTCAATAAAACAACAGAAACATTGATGACAGCTACTTCAGAAACACTTAATTCGTTCGATGCAAGTGCATTCACTACACTTATGCCAATGATCATAAATAAATAAGTCATCTCCTTTATTTCGATGGCATCTGTGCGGTAACGAATGATTCCGAAAATAGCAAATAATCCTAGTCCCATACCTGTATCAATGTCCATTTGCATCAATCCAAAACACAAGAAAAACGTGATCGTTCCGATTAAGTAATACGTGAATAAATAATCCTTTCGCTGCGTTTTGGGGTAATATAAAAAGCGAATCAATATCGTTAGGAAAAGTAGGTTAATTCCTAAGCGAACTAATAGAACATAAAAATCATCACTGAACCAAGTTAAGGTCGAGCTGGAAAGTGCCGCTTTTTTTAGCGGAAGAAGTAAGGAGTTAAATAGCATCTTGGTTTATTTTTTTTAAATAAAGTAATTTTTTTTTGAAACGGTTGAATTTTAATTTTTCCTCACCGTAAATTTCAACAGACCCTAAGCAATATTTACTCAGTCTATATGGACGAATCTGGTGCTTTTTCATCAATTGATAAAAGACGCTGTTTCGATTTAAATATTCTTGTTTTAATTCTGCAATGACCAATTGTTTAAACGATTTTTTCACACCGTCTTTTTCAAAAAGAATATTAAAGTCAAGCGTTAATCGCTCGTTTTCTGTTTTTGAAACTAACGTTATGCGTTGAAACGAATTCCACATGATTGGAACTAAGTTTTTATTTGCTTGAAGTTCATTTTGCACAAAGGCTAAATCACTTTCCGGTAGCACTTCATTAAATTGATCGGTCACAATGCGTTTTTTGTCTGTTCTACCTTTTATTTTGTGTTTGACTTCCAAAAAGAAAAGATTAGATTCAACGTATTTGCGAATTCGCACTTTAAATCGATTGCCTTTTCCATTGTGATGATCTTTAAAAAAGGAAAAACGTTCATCATCGAAATAAAGGCTTTCGTAGTGAGGAGTGGTCGTTTCTTCCACCCTTAAAACGTAATAAGAATCGGATAATAAAGGTAAAAGGTGATTTAATTCATTAACGGTGAACGCAAATTTAGTATCAACACGATTCATTAGCTTCACACGGTCCATTTCTTGTAAAGAAATAGTCTCGAAAGATTGAAGAAAGTCGTGGGTCGCGTTCATATATGTTAAGCCAAAGTTAACAAAATTTGTTTTCTTTTTTCATGGTGAGATGTCTAATGTGCGCAGAACTTGTCAGACCTGCTGTAAAGTTTTTCTTCTTTCACTACTTTTGTTGTATGAATAAAAAGATCCTACTATTGGGTTCTGGTGAACTCGGAAAAGAATTTGTCATCGCTTGTCAACGATTCGGTCAACAAATCATTGCTGTAGATAGTTATGCTGGCGCTCCTGCCATGCAAGTAGCAGACGAATTCGAAGTGATAAATATGTTAGATGGAAATGAACTTGATCGCATTATTGCGAAACATCAACCGGACCTCATTGTCCCTGAAATTGAGGCCATTCGAACGGAGCGGTTTTATGCCTACGAACAACAAGGCATTCAAGTTGTACCAAGTGCCAAAGCAGCTAATTTCACGATGAACCGTAAAGCAATTCGCGATTTAGCAGCGAAAGACTTGGGTGTCAGAACTGCAACTTATCGCTATGCTACTAGTTTTGAAGAACTTGCGGCCGGTGTTCAAATATGTGGAATACCATGTGTGGTAAAACCACTCATGTCGAGTTCTGGAAAAGGTCAATCAGTGATTAAGTCGATTGAGGATATTCAAAAAGCGTGGGACTATGCTATGGAAGGTTCGCGTGGTGATTTGAAAGAGGTAATCGTGGAAGGATTTATCGATTTTGATTATGAAATCACACTTTTAACAGTGACTCAAAAAAATGGTGAGACGTTGTTTTGTCCACCAATTGGACACCGTCAAGAACGCGGAGATTACCAAGAAAGCTGGCAACCAATGCCAATGAATCCAGCACACCTTCTTGAAGCCCAAGAAATGGCAGCAAAGGTAACTTCGGCCCTCGGTGGAGCGGGAATTTGGGGAGTGGAATTTTTCATCACGAAAGATGGGGCATATTTCTCTGAATTATCTCCTCGTCCACACGATACTGGAATGGTTACCCTTGCTGGAACTCAAAATCTTTCCGAATTTGAATTGCATGCAAGAGCTATTTTAGGATTGCCCATTCCGAAAATTGAACACATTCAAAATGGCGCAAGTGCGGTTATTTTAGCAAGCGAGACTTCTGATCAAGCGCCAGACTTTGATGGATTGGAAGATGCATTATCTGTTGAAAATACGGAAGTGCGCATCTTCGGTA
>CANMFV010000037.1 GCA_947496835.1 Flavobacteriales bacterium
TAGAATAAGAAATACACAGCATATCCGTTTTATTATCTATGCCCAGCTTTTCACGAGAAATTGCTTCAATTGCTAAATCCGTCAATAACTCATTCGCAAACGGGGAAATGGTGAACAATTGATGAGCATTATTTGCTCCTGCTGACATTTCTTTAAAATCATATGGAAATGTAGCCGTTTTTTTACCGCTTAAAACAACTTCATACGGACTCTCATCCATGGATTTGTAGTTATCTTTTGGGTACAACAAATCCCAAGTTCTCAAATATTTATCTGCATTTTTTGTTTCATTAAACTCTTGCAACCACTTCGGCAATTCGTTTTTAAAAAAGGTGCTTGTAATAAATTTCCCGCTTGCATAATCGTACCAGTAAGAACCATCACTTAAATGTCCACCTGGTAAAATTGAACTTCGGTCTTTAATGGAAATCGAAATTACCTTTGATTCCGGTGATGCCAACTTTAATTGATCGGTTATAGTATACGTTCGCAAATTTCTAGGTGAAGCTTGTCCTTCTACTGAAGTACTCCCAACAGTTTGCACAGCTTTATCTGATACACAATTGACAACAGCCTTTGTTTGACGGTGATACCAATCATTCCCAACGATTCCATGATTGGAAGGAGTTGTTCCGGTGTAGATGGACGCATGACCCGGTCCAGTGTAGGTTGGTACATAGTTGTACAGCGTATTACGGCAATTCAATCCTTTGTTGAGAAAGCGATTGAATCCACCTGAACTAAAATGTTGCTGATACCGATATAAATAATCGTAACACATTTGATCCACTACAATACCAACAATGATTTTGGGTTGTTTTTGCGCATTCAATTGTCCAGAAATGATGCAGAAAAGGAGTAAAATACTCAGTCCTAAGTTTTTCATGTATCAAAATTAAGCAAACACAAGGATTAATAAGCAACCTTTCGTAACTTCGAAGCGTCTAAACACAAAAATTTTATGATGAAAAGAATCATACTCTTAAGTTTTATCCTTTCTTGTTTGTTAACATTTGAGGCGAAGTCGCAAATCGTTGTGAACGTGACAAATGTTAGTGCACCTGGCTTATGCGATGGAACTGCAATGGTTGATACGAACAACCTCGTAACAGCTGCAAGTTTAACATGGATGCAAGGAAACACTGTTATCCAAAATGGAGGTTACATGATCACGAACTTATGTGCTGGTCAGTATAATTTAATATTTATGGGCGGTGGATTTACATCAACATCGATATTTACAATTGGTTCAAACCTTCCAAATCCATGTAATGGATTCTCTATTTTCTGCGGAAGCACTCCAACTTCAGCCGCAAATGTTTGTGACGGATCAGTTACAGTTACTGCCGTTGGCGGATCAGCACCATACACCTATCAATGGTCAAACGGTGGAATGATTACCACCCCTACATTAACAAATCTATGTGTTGGAACGTATGCGGTTACCGTAGTAGATGCAAATGGTTGTTCAGAGACGTCCGCTGCTACAGTTGTGGTAGATTCAACAATCGCAAATCCATGTGCTGGATTTTATGTGAATTGCTCAAATATCGACGCTTCAAGTAGTACGGCTTGTGATGGTTCAGCAACAATTAATATTGTTGGCGGAACTAATCCATACACCGTACAATGGTCAAACGGATCTACTTCTCTCAGCATTGCAAATTTGTGTGTTGGGAACTATTCTGTTATGGTACAAGACAATAATCAATGTACATTCAACTGGTCTTGTACCATAGGAAACTCCTCTACAACCATCGACTCTGTTACAGTGATTGGAAACCTAGCAACAGGTGCTAATGTCATCGGAACTATGAGTTCAGGGTGGATTTACAATTGTACAATTGATTTAGCGGCATTAGATACTGCCTACATGGTTTCTGCAACTTTTGGAAATACCATGTTTACGCAAGATTCTTTGTACACAACTTGGTATTTAGTTGATACAAATGGGAATTCCATGTATGTCAATTACAACTATTCTATTCCTTTTGGAACAACCGGATTGTATAATTTAGTTTTACAACTTTACTGTCCTATCAAATCTCAACCAGTATACTACAACATCATTTCGGTATTGAATTTAGAAGAAGCTGGTGTTGAAAACAATAATTTGTCCCTAATGAACGTTTATCCTAATCCAGCGCAAAACGAATTGAACATTGGAAACATAACGTCAACATTCGACTTTACCTTAACGAACATGGATGGAAAAATAATCCGAAGTGGCAAAGTGAGTCCTTCGAATAAAACAATTGACCTGTCAAACGTAGCGAACGGAACATACATCGTCCAATTGAAAAATACTCTAAACGCGTTTACCTACCGAGTAATTAAATAATCGGGTGAACTCTTATCAGGGAAAGGGCGGGAAGAAATTCTCGCCCTTTTTTGTGTTAAAAATTCCAATAAAAAAAAAGGGGACTTTGACATCCCCTTCATTTAATTAAATCTATTTTGAAGCTTACCCTTTTCCAGATTTAACAGAAGGAACACTCGGTTTTACTGGACTCGTTGGCATTGGCGAACGTGATGGTTTTGAAGGTGTAGCTGGCGCAGATGGACGAACTGGATTTACTTGAATGGGAACGCTAATAGGTTTATTTACTGGCTCAGATGGACGTGTGTTAAAACCATTCGGCCTAGGTTCCGTATCTCGTTCCGGTTTGTCCACAGATGAGTTAGGCTCTTCCCTATTCTGCGATGGATTTTTTTGTTGCATCGGAAGCGGTGTATTCCCATTAACAGGAGCTAAATTTTCTTCCGGGAAAACGAGCTGGTTCGTATGTAATGCTGGACGATTAATCGTACCCAAAACTGTTTCCCTTGGATTCGGTCTTGAAGGCAAAGGAACTTGATTCGGAGGAATATTTAAATAACCTTGATCAAAAATACAACCACCCATTTCATCTGCAGGAATTCCCAGAGCTTGACATCTCGCACGCGCATCATCTCGTTGCGTTTGATTCAAATCGGCAACTGTTAAATGTACCATTGGAAATCTTCTGTCGGTATAGTACTCTGTCGATGTACCCGGTGCATAATCAAATAAAGTAGTTTGATTCGTCACCCTCCAATCTTCTGCGAAATCTTTGGCCAGGAATGAAAGGTATTCCTTTTCAGCAAAATTAGACGCTTGTTGTAAAGATGAATTACCGAAGGTGGAAAATGCCATGTAACTTGGTCTTGGACGATCACTATTGCGTCCTTGAAAATCATCTTCAGCGATTCCATTTGCATTCCCAAGCAATCCTTGAAAAGAAGAACGGTCGCATTCAAAAACATGAACCGTTGTATTTAAAAAACCAAATCCACCCGAGGAGCGTACATCTAAAATAACCATTTCTCCCGTTGGCCAAGAAATTGTGTAATTTCTACCCTCAAATCGAATGACCCCACCATTTGGAAGGAAGTACGTTCGTCCTTGGAGTTGAATTGGCATTCCATTTAAACGTAAATTGGAATTTGAATTATCTGGCTTTGTACTTGCGTAATAACATAAACGATCACCGGCTACGTTCATTGCAACAGCTGCATTAAGGGAGAAATTATCTGATTGAGCGCGTTGACGCGTTTGAACTTCAAATGAACTTCGTTCCGATTTTGATAAAACAAACTCACCAACTGTTTGGAAGGAATAGGTTGCCTGATCAAAAGACTTTAAATGTGGATCGCCAAAACTTCGGCCGATAACTTGACTACACATAGAGTGATTCACGATTAAATCGATTGACTCCCATTGATTATTTGAAAATGTTCCTGCAGGATTTCTATTCTGCTGAATCATGGTTTCTAACTCTCTGCGATCAGCAAGCGGAACCATTGTTAGCATTTCGTATGGTGTGAAATCCTCCGGGAATGTTCTGTCCGGAACGTTTTTTTGCTCTGAAAGCGAAACCATTGAAAGTGCTAACCAATTACCACGAATTGGATCCCAACGTTCTAATCTCTCCTTGATCGGCCTAAACTGATCCTCAAACGTTTGCGCGTGAAGTGATTGAACCAATAAGATGGTGATAAGTACGTAAATTGTTTTCATTTGCCCATTTTTTTTGATTTCATGCAATAATTGAACCAAAACTATTGGTTGAATTTATATCCAATTCCTTTCACCGTTGAAATACAGTGCTCACCTATTTTTTCTCGTAATTTTCGGATATGAACATCAATCGTGCGGTCGCCTACAACAACTTCGGAACCCCAAACTTGCTCTAAAATAATCTCTCTTTTAAAGACAAAGTTTGGTCTTGACGTCAAGAGCGCAAGAAGTTCGAATTCTTTACGTGGCAATTGAATTTCTAAACCATCTTTTTCAACGAGGTAGCGATCTCGATTGATTTTAAGTTCTTGAGAAATCACATCCTTGACATCCAATTTAACTTTTCTACGCAATAAAGCGTGAATTCGACTCATTAAAACCTTAGGCTTAATTGGTTTAGAGATATAATCGTCACCACCCGCCTCAAGTCCGGCAATCTGGCTATAGTCCTCGCTTCGAGCAGTTAAAAAACAAATAATTATATCCTCGTTTTCTGGATTGTTTTTAAGTGCTTCGCACACCTCAATACCATCCATCGTTGGCATCATAACATCGAGTAAAATCAAATCCGGTTTTTCTACTTCAACTGCTTTCAAACATAAACTACCATTTTCAAACGTTGAAACACGGTGACCATCTTGAATCAAGTTATACTTCAACAATTCCCGAATATCTTCTTCGTCGTCAACCACAAAAATAAATGCCATACTTCTTGTTTTTATTTATCAAAGATACATTATCAATCAACGCTATGCAGATCTGACATAATTGAATTTAGTTTTTTAAGAAAAAATTAACAAATGAATTGTAACCAACAACATAAAATTGACTTATCTTTGTACAAACTAGTAGTAGGTTTAGGTTAATAGTTGAGAGCTTTGGAATTTCCAAGGCTCTTGGCTTTTTAAGACGTTTCCATGAAAATAAAAATCCTCATTGTAGAAGACGATATCAACCTTGGAATCGTTATTTCCGACCAATTGCGTTCCGATGGATACGCAGTCACCCTTTGCGAAAACGGATCTGAAGGATTACGCAGGTTCAATGAAGAACCATACCATCTTTGCATTTTTGACGTGATGTTGCCCGTTAAAGACGGATTTACTTTAGCACGAGATATTCGAAAAGTTAATACAGATATTCCCATTTTATTTTTGTCGGCAAAATCAATGACAGAGGATAAAATCGAAGGATTCAATGCCGGTGGCGATGACTATTTAACAAAACCATTTAGCGTAGAAGAACTTCAATTACGTGTGCGCGCACTTTTGAAACGTGTAAAAGTCAATGTCATTCAACCGGAAGAAAAAATCGTTAAACTAGGAATATTTCTATTTGATACAGAAAATTTCACGCTAACCTCTCCAACCACCAAGCAAACGTTAACCAAAAAGGAGGCAATGATTTTACGGACCTTGTTTCGATTCAAAAATCAATTGCTAGCACGTGACATTATTCTTAATACAGTTTGGGGACAAGACGACTATTTCGTGGGGAGAAGTTTAGATGTATTTATTACTAAATTGAGAAAATACCTTAAAGAGGATTCAACGATTCAAATCACAAATGTGCACGGTGTTGGATTCAAATTTGAGCTTGGAGATGAATAACTACATCCTTCATATAGAAACCGCGACGAAAGTTTGCAGTGTTGCACTTTCAAATGCTGGTGAATTGATTGCGTGTAAAGAATCCATTTCAGATGGATTCATTCACAGCGAGGCCCTAACATTATACATTGAGGAAACATTGCGTGTAGCAGAAGTTTCGTTATCCGATTTAAAGGCAATCAGCATTTCAAGTGGTCCGGGATCATATACTGGACTTCGCATTGGACTTTCAACCGCAAAAGGATTGTGTTTTGCATTAAAAATCCCACTAATCAGCGTCGAAACATTGTTGGCATTAAGTGAACTTGCTTCAAAAGGAGAAGAACCCACTATTCCCATGCTTGATGCGCGCCGAATGGAAGTATACGCTCAAGTAATTGCTTCAGATGGAAATATTCTACAACCTATGGATGCCATAGAACTTGATTCCACGACTTTCTCCGAATTCGAACCGTTTCAAGTTTGTGGAGATGGAGCTGCCAAATGCAAAGAAATGTGGAGCCATCGAAACATTATTTGGAACGAAAAATTGCTTTCAAGCGCAAAAGGTCAAGTTGCTATTGCGTTCGATAAATATCAAAAAAAGGAGTTTGAAAATTTAGCCTACTTTACCCCAATTTACTTGAAAGATGCTAATGGTGTTCGTCGATAACATGTAGTTCTTTTAACCAAGTTTGGACATTTCCACATCGGTCAGTTACACGAAGTTCCATGGAAAGAACATTCGCAGAAGCTGGACCAATTATCGACGCTCGTCGGTCATTTCTCCACGTAACAACATCGTTTTTTTGATCATAATAGACAATGGTCCATTCGCCATTAATAAAAAAATCATACCGATCAATTCCAGATTGACGATCCGTGATTTTCCATGAGAATTTGCTTGGCACAACATTGTTACTCGATATTGGCATGAACTGTATCACAGGTGCTAAAGTATCCACGCTGGTTGTAAATGTTCCTAATTGCTTAGATTCGGCCGATATCCACCCATTTTCACGTGTAGTTGCAAGCGCATCTCCATTTAAAGCAATGTACTGTTTTTCAATTGCTATAGAATTCTTTCCTTTTAATTCGACACAAATCGCTTTTTGAATCACCGTTTTGGAAGACCCAAACTGCCCAACGGATAATTTAACCAGTTTTTTAACAGGCTCATAAAAGGTATTCTCCTCTAGAAAAACATTCATGTTTGTTGCACTTAACCGATAACTTGAATCTGGAATAAAATATGTTTGCTGATCATAAAAAGATTTGTGTTCCTGTGAAATCAAATGTGGATGGTAAATGTTTAGTTCGTGTTGGGCTGTATTCCCACGTACATCGGTAAGAATCAAGGAGCAGGAAATAGAGTCATTTCCATGAAGGATAATCCCACCATTAGACTGAAATTGATAAATTGTCAATGGGTTTTGTTTGGTTCGAAAGAGTTTTTGAAATTTTACTCCCGAAGCTTTGTATTCATCATAATCCATGTGACTATTCACATACCTCGAATCATCAAACGAAATTTCTGATAATTCAAATCCGAACCGTTCACCTGAAGGAATCCATAATTCAGCAGAGAAAAGTCCAAAAGCATTCCCACCTGCCTTTAAAGGATCTGAAGCCGCAAGACATACGCCAATTTTCTCGCCTTTCCGGATGAAATCAAGGGGTATTATCAGTGCATGACTGGATTTTGTTAATGATACTTGCAATGATTTACCTGGTATTAAATACCCATTTTCATCAATTCCAACTATTCGAATTCCTTGTAAAAGAGGCGCTGCAACATCACTCACATGAAAACCGTGCAATAATGGATTCAGCGCATGTTCTGTTTTTGTGTCGCGCAGTTCGAAATGTAAGTGTGGACCTGTCGAATTGCCACTATTTCCGGACAGTGCAATTTGCTCACCTCTTTTTACCAAAATCTCATTCGGACTTAAGTGCCAATCGAAATCATTCTGTTTAAATTGTTTTTGAACCGGAACGAGTAACGCTTCAATACGCTTAGAAAATGCCGAACAATGCGCATAAACAGAGGTGATTCCATTCGCGTGATTGATATAAATCACTCGCCCGTAACCAGTTGGGGAAATACGTATTCTAGAAATATAGCCGTCAGAAATCGCATGCAAAGGGATTCCTTCCTGACCATTCGTTCGAAAATCTAATCCCATGTGAAAATGATTCGGACGTATATCTCCAAAACTAGCACTCATCTCTGGTTCATTTATCCCAATGGGTAGATGCCAACAAGTATCGACAGTGATTTTTTGACTCCAAACGGAAATACCTAAACTGATTGTAAGGAAAAAA
>CANMFV010000038.1 GCA_947496835.1 Flavobacteriales bacterium
ACCGTGAATACATTAAGTTACAGAACGTTATCAGGCAACACAGAAACCGCTGACAAAAAGTGGTTCGTTGTAGATGCAGAAGGTCAAACAGTAGGTAGATTAGCTAGTAAAGTGGCTAAAGTTATCCGAGGAAAATACAAAACCTGTTATACTCCGCATGCGGATTGTGGAGACAATGTAATTGTCATCAACGCAGAGAAAGTTTCTTTTTCCGGGACCAAGTTAGAGAACAAAGAATACGTTCGTTTCTCTGGTTACCCAGGTGGACAACGATTCACTTCAGCTGAAGACATGTTGAAAAAACACCCTGAGCGTTTAATCGAGAAAGCGATTAAAGGTATGTTACCGAAAAATACACTTGGTCGACAATTGTTCACCAATTTAAAAGTTTACAAAGGCGGTGAGCACAAACACGAAGCTCAACAACCTCAGTTATTAAATCTTGATACCCTTAAATAAGAATCATGGAAATTATTAATGCTTTAGGAAGAAGAAAAACAGCGGTTGCTCGCGTTTACATGTCAAAAGGTGACGGTAAAATCGTTGTGAATAAAAAAGAAATGAAGGTAATGTTTCCAATTGATGTACTTCAAGCGAAAATCAACCAACCATTCATTCTAACAGATACTGTTGGTCAATTTGATATCAAAGTAAATGTTATGGGTGGTGGAATTAATGGTCAAGCTGAAGCAATTCGTTTGGGTATTTCAAGAGCGCTTGTTGAGTTATCAGCAGATTACAAACCATTATTGAAAGCAGAAGGATTGATGACACGTGACCCGAGAATGGTTGAGCGTAAGAAGCCAGGTCAACCGAAAGCACGTAAGAAATTCCAGTTCTCGAAACGTTAATTACCGGGAATTTGGCTGTTTAGCATCCAAACGCTGGAGTACCTACAATCATTGGTTGTCCCTCCTTCGTTGCTTAACTTATTATATTAGGAACGTAAACAAAAACAAAATATGTCTAAATTAAAATTTGAAACTTTACTAGAAGCAGGTGTTCACTTTGGTCACTTGAAAAGAAAATGGAACCCAGCAATGGCTCCATACATTTTTGAAGAGAAAAAAGGAATCCATATCATCGATTTAAATAAAACGATGGTTCATTTGGATCAAGCTTGTGCAGCAATGAAACAAATTGCGAAGTCTGGTAAAAAAATATTGTTTGTAGCTACAAAAAAACAAGCGAAAGAACTTGTTGCTGAGCGTGTAGCTAAAGTAAACATGCCATTCGTAACAGAACGTTGGACTGGTGGTATGTTAACAAACTTCCAAACAACGCGTAAGTCTATCCGCAAAATGGCCATGATTGACAAAATGAAGTCAGATGGTTCATGGGAGACATTAAACAAACGTGAGAAATTATTCAAAACGCGTCAAAGAGAGAAATTAGAGAAAACATTTGGTTCTATCGCTGACATGACACGTCAACCAGCAGCGATTTTCATCATCGATATCTTAAAAGAACACATTGCACTTGCTGAAGCTCGTCGTTTGAGCATCCCAACTTTCGCAATGGTTGATACGAACTCAAATCCTAAATTAGTTGACTTCCCTATTCCAGCGAATGATGATGCAACCAAATCGATTGCATTAATTATGGATCAAATCTGTGAAGCAATTCGCGAAGGATTAGAAGACCGTAAAAATCTAAAAGCAGGTGAAGAAGGATCGGATGCAACTGCTCCAGTTGTCGAATCAACTCCAGTTGCTGAAGCAGCGCCTGTTGTTGAAGCAGCACCAGTTGCTGAAGAAACTCCGGTTGTTGAAGAAACTCCAGTTGTTGAAGAGACTCCAGTTGTTGAAGAGACTCCAGTTGTTGAAGAGACTCCAGCGGCAGAGGAATCAACAGAAAATTCAGCTGAATAATTAATTCTAAAAAATAAAAGTCATGGCTATTACAGCTTCAGATGTAAACAAATTGCGTCAACAAACGGGCGCTGGAATGATGGACTGCAAAAACGCATTAGTAGAAGCTAATGGTGATTTTGAAGCAGCTGTAGACATTCTACGTAAAAAAGGACAAAAAATCGCTGCAAAACGTGGTGACAATGATGCGAAAGAAGGAGTGATTATCGCTCAATCTTCTGCTGATGGTAAATCAGGTGTTATTCTTACACTTAATTGTGAAACTGACTTCGTTGCTAAAAATGATGGTTATGTTGCTATGGTTCAATCATTAGTTGACATCGCTTTGGACAAACTTCCATCGACGGTTGAAGAATTAAAAGCGCTTCCTTACGATGCACGTTTAACGGTTGAAGAAAAAATTACGGAACAAGTTGGTGTTGTAGGAGAGAAATTAGATCTTTCTGGATACGCAATAATTAACGGTAATTTCGTTGTTGCTTACAATCACCCAGGAAATCAATTAGCTACATTAGTTGGATTGAGTTCGGGAACAGCTGCAGATATTGCTGAGGCAGGAAGACAAGTGGCAATGCAAGTTGCTGCAATGAATCCCATCGCTATTGATAAAGATGGTGTTGATGCGCGCACAATCGAACGTGAAATTGAAGTAGGAAAAGATTTGGCTATCCAAGAAGGAAAACCAGCCGACATGGCCGAGAAAATCGCGTTGGGTCGTTTGAATAAGTTCTTCCAAGAAAACACATTGTTAAGTCAAGCATTCGTTCGCGATAACAAAATGACCGTTGAACAATTCTTAAACAGCACTGAGAAAGATTTAACAGTCACCGACTTTAAACGATTCTCCTTAAGTTAATATTTTAAAAAAAAGCTATCGTTTGATAGCTTTTTTTTTGTGTTTAAAATTAACCTAAGTAAACGATTTGTATATTTGCTCAATCCTTAACAATATGACCTATAAACGCATCCTTCTAAAACTAAGTGGTGAATCCCTAATGGGGACTAAACAATTTGGAATCGACAATCAACGAATTAATAGCTATGCAGTTCAAATCAAAGAATTGCACGAGATGGGTGTTGAAGTTGCCATTGTAATCGGTGGAGGAAATATCTTTAGAGGTGTTCAAGCCGAAGAAGGTGGGATGGATCGCACGCATGGTGATTACATGGGGATGCTCGCTACAATGATCAACTCAATGGCGTTACAATCCGCATTGGAATCTAACGGTGTAAAGACACGATTGCTGTCTGCAATTGAAATGAAAGAAATTGCTGAACCTTTCGTTCGACGTCGCGCAGTGCGTCATTTAGAAAAAGGACGCGTGGTAATTTTTGGTGCTGGAACGGGAAATCCGTTTTTCACTACTGACTCCGCTGCCTCGTTAAGGGCAATTGAAATCAATGCAGAAGTTATTTTGAAAGGAACCCGCGTTGATGGTATCTATACAGCAGATCCGGAAAAAGATAAAACAGCAACAAAATACAGCCAAATTTCATTTGATGAAGTGTATTCAAAAGGTCTCAATGTAATGGATCTTACTGCATTTACACTGTGTAAAGAAAATAATTTACCCATAATCGTTTTTGATATGGATACCGTAGGTAATTTGAAAAAATTAATGTCCGGTGAGAAAGTAGGTACAATCGTTTGTAATTAAAAAGATATGACGGAAGAACTAACTATGATTTACGATGATTTTAAGGTTTGTAATAGCAAAACCATTAATCATTTTGAAACTGAACTCATAAAAATACGCGCTGGCAAAGCTTCTCCAGCAATGCTTGGAGGCGTTATGGTAGACTATTATGGTTCAATGACACCACTGCAGCAAGTAGCTAATGTAAACACGTCAGATGCGCGAACAATTTTAGTTCAACCATGGGAGAAAGCCATGTTAAATGAAATCGCACGTGGAATCATCAATTCCAACCTTGGTTTGAATCCACAAAATAACGGAGAGCTTTTAATTATTACGGTACCACCGCTTACGGAAGAACGTCGTCGTGATTTAGTGAAACGAGCGAAAGCTGAAGCAGAAAATGCTAAAGTAGGTATCCGAAACAACCGCAAGGACGCCATTGACATGATTAAAGAATTAAAGAATGACGGACTTTCTGAAGACTTAGCTAAAGGTGCGGAAGACGAAGTTCAAAAAATCACGAACGGAGCAATTAAGAGCGTTGACGAACTGGTAGAACTAAAAGAAAAAGATATCATGACAGTCTAAACTGTTTATATACATCTATAGAAGGTCAGCAAATGCTGGCCTTTTTTATTTTAGGTCATTGCCAGTAAAATCTCTTCTTTCGTCAATGTTGCATGTAAGTTGATCTCGCCATTTGCTGCCAAAAGGAATGGAATCGATTGGTCCAAACATAAATCCAAATCATGCGTGGATAATACGATGCATTTCTTCTTCTCTCTAGCAAGACGTACCAATAACTCCAATAGTAATTTTCGATTCATGTAATCCAAAAAGGCAGTTGGTTCATCCAGAAGTATCACCGATGTTTCTTGTACAAACGCTCTTCCTACAGAACAAAGTTGACGTTCTCCATCACTGATTTGATCCGTGAATTTTTCCAGTAAATGGGTAATCGCTAATTCCGAAGCAACATCTTGTACAACTTGCCAGTCCTTTGGTGTCAATCGGCCAAATGCATCGGTAAATGGCGCTCTTCCCAATGCTAAATAATCTTTCACTTTTAGATATTCTACCCCTTCAAAACGTGTATCAACAAGGGAAATGGTTTCAGCGATTTCTTTGGACATGAAACCAGAAATCGATTGTCCATCAAGGAGTATGTCACCACCCAATGCTTTTTGCATGCCTGAAACCGTCTGAATAAACGTCGATTTTCCAATCCCATTTCGCCCAATTAATGCATATACATTTCCCGAGGACAACATGATGTTCTCCAAACGCAACAATTCACTTTGATGGCCAATAATTAGCTTAGTTAATTGTATCATCTCAGTTTACGCATTAACAAAAAGACAACAAATGGTGCGCCAATGATGGACGTTAACGCATTCAAAGGAATACTTAAATGTCCTTCCAATAGTTGAATAAACGCATCCGTTAACAAAAGAAAAATGGCACCAATGAAACTATTACCAATAATCAAGTAACGGTGATTGGTCGTTTGGAACAAAATACGCGTCAAGTTTGGAATCGCAATTCCCACAAAGGCTATTGGTCCACAGAAAGCCGTAACTAATCCTGCAAACAATGCAGTCAATAAAAGAACAAACATCCGAACGGATTTTATAGGTAATCCTAACAACGCAGCCGACTTCTCCCCAATTACGAGCATATTCAGTGGCTTCACTAATAGAAAAGACCCTAGAATTCCGAAAGAAAAAACAACTAAAATAATTCCTAGTTGACTGAATTCAACTTGTTCCAATGAGCCCATTGACCACATCGTAAAGGATTTTAAGGACTCTGCTCCTGCCAAAGATTCCAAAATGGAGACAAACGCAGAAGTAAAACTCCCAAACATCAATCCTACTAATAACAGCGTAATTTGAGATTTTAAGCGTTGCGCTACGAGCATCATGAATAGTCCCGCTGCAAATGCGCCAATCAATGCTGTGCCAATTAATCCAAAATTTGATTGAAAGAATTGCACACCTGTCAATAAACTTAATGCAATCATTAAAGTTGCTCCTGAATTAATTCCAAGTACGTAGGGTCCAGCTAATGGATTCTTAAACAACGTTTGCATAAACATACCAGACAAGGATAAGCCAGCGCCAGCAATCATGGCCATGAATAACCGAGGAAGTCTAAATTCCCTTACTAAAACTTGATTGGTGTTGTGGGAATCAAAATGAAAGAAGGAATCGAAATAGCTTGAATATGAAATTTCAATTTGACCTGAAATCAAATGAATGTACATTGCAAGCGGTAAAAAACACAGCAAACAAATCAATACCCATTTCAAGCTCCAATCTTTCATTTCACTTCTTTGTAAAAATGAAGGTTTTTGGTCGTTCTTCCACTTGCTATTTGAGCGAGATCTTCCATTAACCAATCAGGACGTAAGGTACTCAATTCCCAAAACTTATTGCTATCATGCGTGTAACAAAAGATGCTGGAATGGTGAAAGAAAGGCATGAATTTGGCTTTTGGATTTACTTTAACCATTTCCTTTTTTGACGGAAAACCAGGATTCAACCAAATTTTCACTTGAGCTCCATCCTTCATGATCTTTTCCATGGAATAAGCCAAACTTCCAGTGCCCTCCGTTCGGTCATAAATATAATTCAACCCCGATTTTCGATAGATCTCTGCAACAAAACTTTGTCCCGCTGGTGCGTACCAAAAATCACCTGTGACGTTTCCGGAAATCATTTCTGAAGGATTCATCTTTACTTTCTTTGCCTTAAAACACGCTCGTTCAATGGATTTAAATAATTGGATGGACTCTGGTACTTTTCCAGTTAATGCGCCAAACAATAAAATCCATTCTGCTCTACCCAAAGCCGTTTGCTCTCGCCAATCAAAGTTTGGGATGCAAGAAATGCCTAATTTTTTTAATCTTTTTTCTTGCGAAAAGGATCCTGAAAAAGCACTGTAAATTACATATTTAGATTTTGAACGCAGCAACTGATCCACAGACATGGACGCTTCATTCTGCAATTCAACGATGTGTTTTTGCTTAAAGCGCCTTTTCACCATTGGACTGTAAACATAACGAATATCCGTTATTGCCGCGATACGTCTCTCTTCCTTTAAAGAGGATAACATTCCAATGTGAGTTGCCGATAAAACAGCCAAATGATCAGCTGGTTCTGTTAGGTCAAACCGATACTGAAGTTGTTTTTTTTCTGGATGTTGTATGACAATTTGGTACCCTTTGTTCGTTTTATAAACATCTAGGTACTTACTGTAACGACAAATGTTTTCCCCGTGTATATCTGTTTGTTGACTTTGCCTAGCTTGATTCGAACAAGAAACAAGGATCATCAAAAGAACACCCAAGAAAAACCTCATCTATTAATATTGTTCAGATTCATTTGGAAAATCTCCAGACTGTACATCTTTTATATACGCTTGGAATGAATTCATCATTTGCTCGTGTAAATTGTTGTATTTACGCAAGAAACGAGGGTTAAATTCATTATTGATTCCAAGCATGTCGTGAACGACAAGTACTTGTCCGTCTACACCATTCCCAGCGCCAATGCCAATAATTGGAATAGAAACCATTTTCGCAACTTGAGTAGCAAGTTGAGCAGGGATTTTTTCTAAAACGATGGCAAAACAACCAACAGCTTCCAACGCTTTTGCATCGTCAATCAGTCGCTGTGCCTCTTCCTCCTCCTTCGCGCGAACAACGTACGTCCCGAATTTATAGATGGATTGTGGCGTAAGGCCTAAATGTCCCATAACGGGAATTCCAGCAGTTAAAATTCGACCAATGGATTCACTAATCTCTTGTCCACCCTCCATTTTTACAGCATGTCCACCCGTTTCTTTCATGATTTTAATGGCACTAGATAGCGCTTCTTTTGAATTCCCTTGATAGGAACCGAAAGGCATGTCTACTACCACCAAAGATCGTTTAACGGCACGAACAACGGAAGATGCATGGTAGATCATTTGATCTAACGTAATCGGTAAAGTAGTCTCATGTCCGGCCATCACATTTGACGCAGAATCACCTACTAAAATCACGTCGATTCCAGCTTCATCCACAATACGCGCCATGGAAAAATCATAGGCTGTTAACATGGATATTTTTTGACCCGCATTCTTCATTTCATGAAGGGTATGCGTAGTTACTTTTTTTACGTTTGAATGAACTGACATAGTTTCTTTTATCCAGCTAAAAAATCTTAAAGACTTCTGTTTACCGCTTTATTACAACAAAATTAAGGCTTAATCTTCGATTCTACTAATTGATAGATGTCCTGAAGAATTTACAATGAATTCAAATAAGCATCTACATTTGATTGAATTCGCAAGGTAATATCCGACGTTTCTGATTTAACG